>NZ_JBSGEZ010000116.1:0-13299 GCF_053603155.1 Nocardia sp. NPDC004260
GCCTGACCCGCGGCACCGCCTACAACGAAGAAACCCACGTCAGCAACCGCCAACGCGTACTCGCCGCCTGAGGTTGACAGAAGGTGTCTCATCGGCTCAGGTCCTTCCAGGCGATGTCCTTGTCCGCGCGGGGTTCGCCCGGCAGCCCGAGGACCCGTTCGGCGATGATGTTGCGCAGGATTTCGGAGGTTCCACCCTCGATCGAATTGCCTTTGGCCCGCAGGAAACGGTAACCGGCGCCACGACCGGCGAAATCGACCCGGTCGGGGCGCACCATCGTCCAATCGTCGTATCGCAGGCCGTCTTCACCGTGCAGTTCGACCTCCAATCCGGCAACCTGCTGGTTGACTCGGGCGAACGACAGCTTGACGGCGGAAGTTTCCGGCCCGGGCTGGCCGCCGGCCACCTGCTGACGCAGCCGGGTCGCCGCCAGCCGGGAGACCTCGGCATCCACCCACAATCGCAACAGCCGGTGGTGCAATTCGGGGGTGCGCTTTTCCGGGAATTCGCGCCAGAGGCCGGCGGCGGCGCCCAGCACTCCGCTCTCGCGGGGGAGCGCGCGCCCCCCGATCGAGACGCGCTCATTGTTCAACGTGGTGGTTGCTACTCGCCAGCCTTCTCCTTCCTTGCCGAGCCGGTGCGTGTCGGGGATCCGAACGTCGGTCAGGAAGACTTCGTTGAATTCCGCTTCGCCGGTGATCTGCCGCAGCGGCCGCACCTCGACTCCGGGTGCGGTCATATCGCAGATGAAGTAGGTCAGCCCCGCATGCTTGGGCCGGCTGGGATCGGTGCGTGCCACGAGGATCGCCAATTGCGCCTTGTGCGCGACCGAAGTCCACACTTTCTGCCCGTTGACGACCCAGTCACCGCCGTCACGCACTGCCCTGGTGGCGATCGCGGCCAGGTCCGAGCCTGCCCCCGGTTCACTGAACAGCTGGCACCAGATCTCCTCCCCGCTCCACAGCGGACGCAGGAAGCGCTGCCGTTGTTCCGTCGTGCCGTGGGCGAGGATCGTCGGCGCGGCCATACCCAGACCGATGCCGTTGATCGCCGCGTTGTTGTCCGGAGATCCGGCCTGCTCGAACAGGGCGTCGACGAACGGTTGCAGTTCCCGATCGACGGCCCGGCCACCGAGCCCGATCGGAAAGTGAACCCAGGCCAGGCCCGCGTCGAACCTGGCTCGGTGAAAGGTCACGGCATCGGTGGTGGCCGGATCGTGCTTTTCGAGTACGGCTTCCACCCCGCGCCGCAGATCGTCGCGAACCGCGTCGGGTCGAGTCATCTGTCGTCCTTCTGATCGGCCGTCACGGCACCAGCACCGCGACGGTCTCGGCCACACACGCGGGCTTGTCCGAGCCCTCGAGTTCCACGGTCACTCGGAGCACTGCCTGCGACCCGATCGTGCCCGGCACGAGCGAGACCAGTTCGACACCGGCTCGGACCCGGGATCCGGCCGGGACCGGAGTGGGGAAGCGCACCTTGTTGGTGCCGTAGTTGACACCCATGGACAAGCCCCGCACGGCGTATACCTGACCGGCCAGCATCGGCACCATCGAGAGGGTGAGAAACCCGTGTGCGACGGTGGTGCCGAACGGTCCGGCGGCGGCTTTCGCAGGATCCACATGAATCCATTGGTGATCCCCGGTGGCTTCGGCGAAGCGATCGATCTGTTGCTGGGTCACCGTGTGCCAATCGCTGTATCCGAGGTGGGTGCCGACCGCGGCCTCCAGCTCGGACAGGCCCTGGAATGTCTGCACGACTGTCTCCTTCGTTCAGTTCCGTGGACCGCCGGCCACGTAGATCACCTGGCCGGACACGAAGCCGGCCCCCTCGCTCACCAGGAACGACACGGTGTGCGCGATGTCGGCGGGAGTGCCGGTACGGGCAACGGGAATCTGGGCGGCCATCGCCGCCTTGAGGTCCTCGAAGGAGATGTTCATCCGCGCGGCCGTGGCCGCGGTCATCTCCGTCTCGATGAAACCCGGGGCGACCGCGTTGGCGGTGACGCCGAACTTGCCGAGTTCGAGTGCGAGCGTCTTGGTGAATCCCTGCAGCCCGGCCTTGGCGGCCGCGTAGTTGGCCTGGCCACGGTTGCCGAGCGCCGACGTGCTGGACAGGTTCACGATGCGACCCCACTTCTGCTCGATCATGTGCGCCTGCGCTGCCCGGGCCAGCAGGAACGAACCGCGCAGGTGCACGTTCATGACGGCATCCCAGTCGTCGACACTCATCTTGAACAGCAGATTGTCACGCAGGATCCCGGCGTTGTTGACCAGCACCGTCGGTGCGCCGAGCGCGGCGGCCACGCGATCGACCGCCTGGGTAACCGCGGCCTCGTCGGAAACATCGACACCGACCGCGAGCGCGCGTCCACCGGCTGCCTCGATCTCGTCTACGACCGTCTTGCAGGCGGCCTGGTCCAAGTCGAGCACGGCTACTGCCATACCGTCGGCGGCCAGCCGCCGGGCGACAGCGGCGCCGATTCCGCGAGCCGCGCCGGTGACGACGGCGGTCCGCTGTGTCGGATCGGTCATGAATACTCCTCGAAGATGTGATTGCGGTGGAAATGCTGAGTTCAGGGGGTGTAGACCACGCGACCGACGGTCTTGCCGTCCGCGAGTCGCTGCACGGCGCCGGCGACCTCCTCCAGTCCCAGCCGCGCGCCGACCAGAGGACGGATCGCGCCGTCGGCGGCAAGTGCGGTCAGCGCGCGATGGCATTCGGCGACGGCGCCGGGATCCTGGGTGTTGTACAAACCCCAGTGCAGGCCGAGGATCGAATAGTTCTTGACCAGCGCATGATTCAATGCCGGAGCTTGGATCTGGCCGCCGGCGAATCCGACGACCACGATGCGGCCCTCGAAGGCAACGCATTTCGTGGACCGTTGGTACACCTCGCCGCCGACCGGGTCGTAGATCACGTCGGCGCCACGACCGCCGGTTACGTCCTTCACAACGTCGACGAAGTCCAGCTGATGCCGATCGATGACCACGTCGGCACCCAGATCCTCGGCGTAGGAGGCTTTGTCGGCACCACCGACAACTCCGATCACCCGGGCGCCCGCGGCCTTGCCGAGCTGGATCGTGGCGCTGCCCACGCCACCTGCCGCGGCATGCACCAGGAGGGTCTCGCCCGCGGTCAATCCGGCGCGCCGATGCAATCCGAACCAGCCGGTCTGGTAGCCGATGAAGAGCGAGGCCGCCTCCGCGTCATCCAACGACGGCGGCGCTGGGAAGGTCTGGGCGGCCTCCAGCACGGCGAATTCCGCGAAACCACCGTGCGGCAGCGCCGCGCCTCCGAGCACTCGGTCACCGGCAGCGATCCCGGCCACCTCGGCACCGACCGCCACCACTTCGCCACACAACTCGACGCCGGGCGTGAACGGCAACGGCGGCCGGACCTGATAGAGGCCTCGGCACATCAGTACATCGGGAAAGTTCGCCGCGGCGCCGCGGACCCGCACGACAACCTGGCTCGGGCCGGGCTCCGGAACTTCCACCTCCTCCAGCCGCAGCACCGTGCCCGGTTCGCCCAGCTCATGGACTCGCCACGCGTTCATCCGCGCCATGTCAGATTCCGCCTGTCAGCGTGACGCCGCCGTCCACGACCAGCAATTGCCCCGTCAGCCAGCTCGCGTCGTCGGAGAGCAGAAACGCCACCACGCTGCCGATGTCCTCGGGCACGCCGAGCCGCTTCAGCGGGTACGCCGCGGCGACCTCGTCCTCCCTGCCGTCGTAGAGAGCAGTGGCGAACTTCGTCTTCACCACCGCCGGGGCGACGGCGTTGACCCGTAGGTTCGGGCCGAGTTCGACCGCGAGTTCCTGAGTGATGTGTGTGAGCATCGCCTTGCTCGAACCGTAGAAGCCGATGCCCGGCGCCGGCTTGAGCCCGGCGACCGACGACACGTTCACGATCGCGCCGCCGAAGTCCTTCATCCAAGCCCGGTACGCCTGCTGTACCCACGACAGCGAGGCCAGGCAGTTGACCTCGACTATCTTGCGGGCCACGTCCAACGGCAGATCGACCATCGGCCCGAACGCCGGATTGATGCCGGTGTTGTTGACGAGGAGGTCGGCGCTACCGAACGTGTCGATCGCGCGAGCGACGGTTTCCGCCTGGTGCTCGACGTCATCGGCGCGGCCCGCGACGGCCAGCGCGCGGTCCGGCCCGCCCAGTGCTTCCACCGCTTCGTCGAGCGCGTCCTGTTTGCGGGCGGTGATCACGACTCGCGCCCCCTCGTCCACCAAGCGCTGCGCGATGCCGAGCCCGATGCCCCGGCTCGCGCCGGTGACTATCGCTGTCTTGCCTTCGAATCTGTTCATCATCGAGTCCCTTCGCGGAGTCAGCGGTTACGACAGGCGTTCCAGCACCATCGCCATGCCCTGGCCGCCGCCGACGCACATCGTTTCCAAACCGATCTGCTTGTCGTGGAACTGCAGGGAGTTGATCAGGGTGCTGGTGATGCGGGCGCCGGTCATGCCGAATGGGTGACCCACCGCGATCGAGCCGCCGTTGATGTTGAGCTTGTCGAAGTCGACGCCCAGCTCCCGCGCCGAGGGGATGACCTGGGCGGCGAAGGCTTCGTTGATTTCGACCAGGTCGACGTCGTCGATGGTCATCCCGGCCCGGCCCGGGCCAGCGCCTGCCTGGACGCCTCCACCGGTCCCAGGCCCATGATCTCCGGCGACAGCGCGCTGACTCCGGTCGCGACGATCCGAGCCAGTGGCGTCAGGCCGAGTTCGGCGGCCTTGGTGTCCGACATGATCACGACCGCGGCGGCGCCGTCGTTGAGCGGGCAGCAGTTCGCGGCCGTCACCGTCCCGTCGGGCCGGAACACCGGCTTCAGTTCGGCGACTTTCTCCAGGGTGACTCCGGGCCGCGGGCCATCGTCCTGCGAGACGACACTGCCGTCGGGCAGGGTAACCGCGGTGATGTCGCGCTCCCAGAATCCGTTGGCGAGGGCGGCCTCGGCGAGGTTCTGACTGCGGACACCGAAAGCGTCCTGTTCGGCACGGCTCACACCGCAGAGTTGCGCCACGTTCTCCGCGGTCTGCCCCATCGCGATATAGACGTCCGGCAGGAGATCCTCGGTGCGCGGGTCGGTCCAGATCTCGCCGCCGGCAGCGAATTTCGCCGTCCGGCGCACCGCGTCGGCGAAAACCGGGTTCTCGGTGCCGGGCAGGCCGTCGGCATTGCCCGTGACGTAGCGGCTCACGGTCTCCACGCCGGCGGAGATGAAGACGTCTCCCTCGCCGGCCCGGATGGCGTGCAGCGCCATGCGGGTCGTCTGCAGACTCGACGAGCAGTACCGGTTGACCGTAGTGCCGGGCACCCGATCCAGGCCCGCCAGAACCGCCACGACCCGAGCGAGGTTGAAGCCCGACTCGCCGGCGGGCTGGCCACACCCGAGCATCAAATCATCGATGCCGTTCGGATCGAGGGCCGGCACCTTCGCCAGCGCAGCCCGCACGATCTGCGCCCCCAAGTCGTCGGGCCGCAGATCCCGCAACGAACCCTTGCCGGCGCGACCGATCGGCGAGCGGGCAACAGAGACGATGACGGCTTCGGGCATGACTGTGAACCTTCCAGCAAGTAACTGAGCGCTTGTTAACCTATCGACACCATGCTGGACGGACCGTCGATGGTCAATACGTCACAGCGAATTGGGAATGTGACACAGAGCACAGGCCGGCGCGGTCGCTCAGCAGACGGCTTGCGTCCGACACGGCAGCCGTCATTGGACGAGTACAACGACGATCGAACGGATCGCTTTGTCGGACAACGGATCCCCCGCCCTGTACGGCAGCGGATCCGACGGGACGATTGTGCCTCTGCTGGCCACCACCGAAGAACGCCGCGCCGGCGAGGAAGGGTGGTCGCCACGGCCACGAATCGGTGATCGAGTGGTGGGCGTGAACCGCAAGTGTGCCGACCTGTCCTCCACGGAAGGGAAGTGAGGCATACAAAGCAGGTGGCGAAGCCGCGCATCAACCCGGTGGAGCCGGTGTTGGCGGGGAAGAACAGTGGCCCGCGCTCGCCGAGGGCCTGGACGGGACACGCGTGCCGACCACGGCCGGATCAGCTGGACGCGCGTAGCGCCGAGTTGCTCACTCGGCAGAGCGCTTGGGCACCTGCGTTTTCACCGTGTGGAGGTCTCCGGCCCGAGCCCGGACGGGCGCTGGGTTCGCGTCGCTTCCGCTCGAGGTGCTTGGCCGGTGAGTCCCCCGGTCCTGCGCATTCCGAGGAACATCGAGGCCAGACCGAGCAGCACGGCGACGGCGCCGGCGACGACGTTGTTCCAGATCGTCGATGTGGTATCGACGTTGCCGCTGACGATCCAGGGGGCGACGATCGTCCAGAGGCCGATCAGGGGAGCGGTCCAGACGATGCCGTGCGTCCGGCCGTACACCGAGGCGAACCCGAGTGCGAGCATGGCCAGAGCGATGCCGACGATGAGGTTGTTGCCGGTCAATGTGGAGAGTCCGTTGAACCCGACGACCCAGGGGGAAATCGCGATGTAGAGCCCGGTCAGGAACATCAGGCCGGTGACCGCTTGGGCGTCGGGCGCCTCGGAGGCGCGCTCGTACTTCTCCCGCAATTCCACGATGTCGGGATGCCGGCTCATCATGGTTTCACTACTCATGTTTCCACCACCCTTCGGACGTAGTGGCGAATCGAAGCTCTCCCGAGCCGGGCGGCTCACGATCGGTTCAGGAACGCGACCCGTCCTGATCGCCGCTCACTTATATCATTCCGTGATAATATCACCCCATGATGGAAGGGTCGATGTCCTCATCGGGCCACCTCACCGACCAGGAATACACGCGGCTGCTGGCGTTTCGTACCGTCCTGCGCCAGCTGCTGCGCTGGAGTGAGCGCGGGGCGGCCGAAGTGGGACTCACCGACACCCAGCACCAACTCCTGCTGGCGATCCGAGGGCACTCCCACCCCGGCGGGCCGAGCATCGGGGAGGTCGCCGATTATCTGTCCGCCCGCCACCACAGCGTGGTGCAGCTGATCGATCGCACCGAGCAACTCGGCCTCGTCACTCGGAAACGAGGGCAGGGCACCGACCGTCGCGTCGTACACCTCACACTGACCGAGGCCGGCAAGGAAACGTTGGCCTTGCTCAGCGCCACACATCGGGAAGAACTGGAGCGACTGACCCCCCTCATCGGCGCGCTGGATGATCTCCCCGCCGTAGGGTGAGCGTTGCCCGCTCCGGGGAGGGCCACCGGAGCTGGTGATCACCCCGTGATCCGCTCTGGTGGACAGGGGTGTGCTGAAAAAGCTGCGCCCCTCAGCGGCCGAGCAAAGAGTTTGGCCCGTGCGGATTTTCGCCCGTCCATGCCCGCATCGTGCCTGATGGGGGTGGTGCGGCAGGAGCGGGAGGACCGCGCGCGGGTTCAGGATCGCGCTGATCGCAATCATTCTGTGAACCGCCTGCGCACCTTACTGTTCCGGACAGTACTTCTCGTGTGAGGACCGCGTCAGATGACATTGCAGTTGGATCCGACCACATCCGCGCCACCTTCCGCCCCTGCCGAGGCGGTCACCGAAAGCGCGGCCCCGTTCACCCGCAAGCTGATCGGCCTGGCCAGAGCGTCTTCCGGGCTGATTCTGGCGGTGATCGTCTGGCAGCTGGGCGCCCGATCCTGGCTCGGCACCACCACTCCGGCGCCGACGGAGGTGCTCGAGGCCGGGTGGGAGCTGATCAGGTCGGGCGAGCTGTGGCACCATCTGGCCGCCTCCGGGCGTCGGGTGGCGGTCGGGCTGGCGATCGGCATCGGCATCGGTCTGGTGTGCGGGGTGGCGGCCGGGTTGTTCCGCGTCGCCGAAGATCTGGTCAACGGCCCGCTACAGGCGTTGCGGATGTTGCCGACGCTGGCGCTGGTGCCGGTGTTCATCATCTGGTTCGGCATCGGCGATTCGTTCAAGATCGCGTTGATCATCGTCGCGCCGATCTTCCCGATCTACTTGAACGTGCTGGCCGGAATCCGGGGTGTGGACCGGCGGTTGGTGGAGGCGGCGGAGTCGCTGGGCCTCAACCGGTTCGAGTTGACCACCAAGATCATCCTGCCCGGTGCGTTGCCGCAGATCTTCGTCGGTTTGCGGCAGGCACTGGGCATCGGCTGGCTCACCTTGGTGGTCGCCGAGATGCAGACCACGCCGGTCGGACTCGGGTTCCTGATGAACGATGCCAAGGAGTTCCTGCGGACCGATCAGATTTTCCTGGTCCTGGTGATCTACGCGGTGCTGGGGTTGCTCACCGATCTATTTGTGCGCGTGCTGGAACACCGGTTCCTAGCCTGGCGCACCGGATACGAGGGGAAGTAGATGACCGCCACCATCGCGACCGGTGTCCGTATCCGCGGGGCGGCGCGCGCTTTCGGCGGGCGCACGGTACTGCGCGGGGTCGACTTGGATATCGCGCCGGGGGAGTTCGTCGCCCTGCTCGGCGCCAGCGGGTCCGGTAAGAGCACGCTGCTGCGCGGCATCGGTGGGCTGGACCGTGGTTTCAGTGGGTCGTTCGACGTGCCGGGATCGAAGGCGATCGTGTTCCAGGAGCACCGGTTGATTCCGTGGATCACCGTGTGGCGCAACGTCGTTCTCGGCGTCGACCGGGCCACCAAGGCGCGTGCGTTGACGGCGCTGGAGGAAGTGGGGCTCGTCGCGAAAGCGGATGCGTGGCCCGCGACGTTGTCGGGCGGGGAAGCACAGCGGGTCGCGCTGGCCAGGGCGCTGGTCCGCAATCCGGAACTGCTGCTGCTCGACGAGCCGTTCGGCGCCCTCGACGCGCTGACCCGGTTGAAAGTGCAGGCTCTGGTGGCGCGCCTGTGGACGCTGCACCGGCAGTCGGTGCTGTTGGTGACCCACGACGTGGAGGAGGCGCTGCTGTTGGCCGACCGTGCGCTCGTGCTGCGCGAGGGCCGCATCGCCGAATCCTTCGACATCACCGTCGCCCGCCCGCGTTCGGTGGTCGACCCCGAATTCTCCGCACTCCGGCGCCGGTTGCTGCTCGCACTCGGCGTGAATCCCGAGGCACCGACAGGAGCAGACGTATGAGTGAACCGTTGCAGATCAGTACGGACGTCTTGGTGATCGGCGGCGGACCCGCCGCCTGCTGGGCCGCGATCCATGCCCGCGAGGCCGGCGCCGAGGTGACGTTGGTGGACAAAGGCTACTGCGGGACCAGCGGCGCCACCGCCCCGTCCGGCACCGGTGTGTGGTACGTGGCGCCGGAGGCGACCGCGCGGGCGAACGCGAAGGCCAGCCGGGAAGCGCTGGGTGGGCATCTGGCCGATCACTATTGGATGGATCGGGTGCTGGATCATACCTACGCGAACATGAATCGGCTCGCGGTGGAGGGACGGTATCCGTTCCCCGTGGATCCGGCTACCGGTGAGCAGATCCGCACCGGCGTGCAAGGCCCGGAGTACATGCGCCGGATGCGGGCGTGGGTGAAACGTGCCGGGGTGCGCATCCTGGACCACTCGCCCGCGCTGGAGTTGCTGGTCGACGACGACGGCGTGGTGCGCGGCGCGGCGGGCTACCAGCGCCAGGCCGACCGGGACTACCGCATCGTGGCCGGTGCGGTGGTGCTGGCCACCGGCGGTTGCGCGTTCCTGTCCCGGGCGCTGGGCACGAATGTCGACACCGGTGACGGCGCGCTGATGGCGGCCGAGGTGGGCGCCCGATTCTCGGGGATGGAGTTCTCCAACGCTTATGCGATCGTGCCGAAGGGCTCGACGATCACCAAGACCGCCTACTACGGTTACGCGACGTTCTTCCACGAGGACGGGCGCGTGATCGAGGGCGCGGGCTCGACCAAGGGCCGATCGGTGATCGCGCGGACGCTGTTGCGGGAGAAGGTTTTCGCGCAGCTCGATCGTGCCGACGCGGCGGTGCAGGCGCAGATGCGGCTGGGGCAGCCCAATTTCTTCCTCCAGTTAGAACACCCATTCGCAGCGAAGTCGCCACAAAAGTGGGTTCATAGCGCGTTACCCTACCGTGTCGGTCTCACCGGGCTTGCGCCATCCGTCGGTCGACAGTGGATGTCGCGTGCCGATGGGAAGCAGTGGGTGGGCTTCGCCGGTCAAGGCGACGAGCGCCTCGACCACGTCGAGCAGGCTGGCCTTGGTATAGATGAGGGTCGTAGGGCCCGCCCCCGGCCTGTCTTGGTGGCCGGCGTAGGCGCTGGACACCGCCATTCCGAACTCTCTTTCGACGAAAGTCAGCGTCGTATGGCGGACCCAATGCGCGGAAACTCCAACCGACGATGCCCAAGGAAGGAATTTCCTGATGCGCTCGAAAAGGTTGTCGATGCGGGCTACTCCGACCGGTCTTCCGTCCCGGTATCGGAGGACATGTCGCGTCGCTTCCGCGCCACCACGGGCTTCGATGTGCTCGAGGACCCTTTCCATCAAGGTTGGCGAGACGGGTTGCCATCTGACGGTTCCGCCCTTCTCTCGAAGGCGGACAAGGCAGTCGTGGGAGTTGAGGTCATCGACGGTCAAGCCGAGCAGTCCGCCACGGCGACAAGCCGTTTCGATCAGGATGCGCACGATCAGCGCATCCAGTGGACGATCATTGCCAGTCGTTGCGGCAACACGGCCGATGTCGCGGATATGGTCGAGAGAGAGCGCGTGTCTCGGGCTTCTGGGCTGGCGCGCTCTTCTGACTTTCGCGGCAGGGTTGTCGAGTGGGTGAATCAACCTGTCGAGTTCGGCGTGGCGGTAAAGCTTGCGAATTGCTGATACCAAGCTTCCCGCGGCGCCGACGCCGCCGCGGGAATTCGATCGTCCGGCGGCACCCGCGCGTACCCGGTGTTCGCTGACGAGTTGTTCGATCTCGGTGTACGTCGGCTCGGTTATAGGTCTATCACCCCACCTCTGCTCTAGGACCTTCCAATAGGATCCGTAGTTCTTGAGAGTTTGTTCTGATGCCGAGGCCGAGACCTGTGCAATGTACTGTGCGAAAGTTGGTGCAGGCCCTTGTCGTGTCGACTCGTCGAGCAGGTCTTCGAGTTTCAACCCCAGTCTGGAGATCAAGTGCAGCGCTGTACTGACGTCTTCGAAAGTCATTGAGGCTCCCACGGATTGGGTCGGAATTGTGAGACAGCAGCGGCCACCAGCGGCGTTGTGTACACGACGAGTCGCTGGAGAGTAAGGGACGCTACGAGTAGGAGCCGGTCACCAGGCTGCATGCCACAGGCGTGACGGACGTTCGCCGGAAGGTGGATGTATCCGGTCGGGCCGACAGCCCAGCGACCGTCGTCGGCAGGGTCCACGACTGCGAGTTGGTCTTCGTGCTGGATTGTTACTGGCTGGCCGGGATGCCAGTCGAGCTTCCTGATGGCTGATCTATCGCTGACGCGGCCGCGTTGATCGATGGTCGCTGTTGCACAATGTGCCAGCCCGACTGGTGTCTCGATGATCGTGGTGGGGTAGTGAAAGGGGATGCCGGGAAACTGGACGATCCGCGGACGTGCACTGTAGAGGTCGTCGAAACCCACGACTGATTCATCGCGAGGCCGCAGCATCGGTCGACAATGTCCGGCCGAATTCAATGCTGGTCTTTCGCAATGCGGTGTCCGGGCGGTTGATGGGGCGAGTGCGGGATGCTCTGGCTGTGCTTGGCTCATCGGTCATCACTCGCTGGCGAGCTCGACTCCGTGCCGCACCGGCGCGCCTGGCGGCGCGCTTGGCCGCCGCCATCGCGCATGCGGGGAGGATCGGAGCAGGTTCCGATCGGATGACACTGAGAAGAGGCGAAGGTGGCTGGCGGGTCCAGCAGGGCAGATCCGGGCGTGGACCCGATCTGTTTCCTCTAGCAGTGTGCTGGTCTTCCCGCAACGCGGCCCCATAAGGTGCGCCTGCGATGGCTGCATTCGCGTACGCAAAGTTTCGACCACCTCGATGTCAAAGGCGCAGCGCTATGTCCGTTCGACATGACATGCGTCAGGCTGCTTGAGGGCGTTTGCCGGCAACGACGATTCGCTGTGCTGGTGTTGTCGGGCAACGGCTGATTGCTTCCCAAGCATTCATTCGTGGCGGGTGGGTAGTCAAGACTTTTAGCGTGTACACCGTGGGTGACTTTTTCGATAATCCACCCAGCGTGGGTGTATTTTTCGATCTGTCACGCGAACTCGGCGCGTGACAGAGCCCCCCAAGTAGCGAGTAGGCGACTGGGGGGCGGTTGCCGCGCTGGGTGGCTTCGGCTATGTGGTCATGAATCGAAGGTCCTCAGGCGCGGGCGGTCGGCTGGTGAACGAGCGAGCTAGCGGTGCCTGGTAGGGCATTGCGTCTCGGTGTGGGCTGGTAGAGCGAGTAGGTCTTGAGTTGGCTGGGTGGGAAGTGGGCGTCGGTTTGTCTGGTTTCGTAGATGTCGTATTGGCCGGTTTCGGCGTTGTATATTCCTACGGTTGTGTCGTCGATGATTTCCGGTAGGGGATCGTTTTTCCATAGTCTTGCGAAGTGCGGTGATTTGGCGCAGGCTGCGTAGACTTCAGCGAATCTGGTGGGGTCGGCGAAGGGGCGGAGAATGCGTATGCCGAAGAGTAGCACCTGTATGCGCTCGTATCGCTTTCTGAATCTTTCGGAGTCGGGGTGATTGAGCATCACATCGATGATGTTTACTGCGCGTTTGGAGCCCCGGGGTGCCGGTTGCAGCATGGGGAACACTTCGCACCATTGCTGGTTCGCCCCGCTGGGCGGGATGTCGTAGAGCAGCCCTTGGAAACACGCTGGGCCTTTGTGGTTTTCGAGGTAGGAGATGTCGTCGTCGGTCAACTCCGGCCACTCCTCGGTGGTGACCGGGTAGAGATCCGGGGTGGCCAACGCCCGCATGACGTCCGCGATGTACCAGGGGACGCTCAGTTGCTCGATGAGCAGGTCGATATAGGTGTCGGAGGGTGTGCGTTCGTCGCGGATCCACTTCTGGACGGTGTTGAGAGAGGAATCGAGCAATGCGCCCAGCTGTGTCAGTGTAAGTCCGCGTTCGTTGCCCCGGGGTGAGAGGTGTCGAACCTTCTCTGGCACGACGCTGGTCAATCGAACCCAGTTGATGTACTCACCGAGTGTCGACGGGTTCGGGCCGGTGCCGAGTGGTTCTATTCGCTCGACCAACTTTCTCATTGTTGCCTTCGTCTTTCTGTGGTGTGCTGCCCTCGTCATGTACCTGGTAGCCGCCGAGGCGACTGACTCTGAACCGTCCTGGATCCGGTGGAGACCCGAGTTCAGGCCACCTCGGCCGAGATGGTCTGTTGATGGTAGATGTGTTCGTATTCGACCGGTGGCC
>NZ_JBSGEZ010000117.1:0-13005 GCF_053603155.1 Nocardia sp. NPDC004260
GAACAACTCCACCATCACCGGATCGACCGCCGAGATCACCGCCACGCGAACACGATACCGACTGCCGCTCAACAACTTACGGGACAACCCTTAGCAGCCATGGCGATTCCCACGCGTTCACCCGCACGCTCAGGCGCCGAGTCGACCAATCGCCTGAGGTGATGGCGCTGATCGCCCGCTGCCGCGCAATCCGCTTCTCTTCCTCGTATGAGGGTACCGAGTCCTCCAGATCGATGATGATCATGTCGGCCGCCACTGTCCGCGCAGAGGAAAGGAGACGTTCGTTGGACGCAGGGACGAATAGGTATGACCGCGGCGGCGCTCCTGCTGGATCGTTCACCGTCATACTAGTGGGCGAAGTAGTGCATGCCGCCGTCGACAGGTAGCACAGCGCCGGTGATGTAGTCGGCAAGCGGTGAAGCCAGAAAGGCCACCGCATTACCGACTTCATGGGGCTCACCGAAGCGGCCCGCGGGGATGTTCCTGCGAATGAACTCTTCCCGTCCAGCGGGCTCTGGATGCAGCCGGTTCATCGTCTGCTCACTGGTGATCCTGCCCGGGGCAATGCAATTGACGGTGATGCCCGCGTCGGCTACCTCGCATGAAAGACCTTTGGACCAGATGTGCAGCGCGGCTTTCGCGGCAGACGCCGCGTTGAGCGAGCGGGGCTCCATCGATCCGCTGATGTTGATTACACGGCCCCACCCGGCAGCCTGCATCGCGGGTAGGAGTGCCCCGGTCAATCGCCGCGCGGCGGTGAAGTTCAGTTCTAGGGCTTCGTCCCAGAACTCGTCGCCGGCATCCAACGGAGTGGGCCGCGATCCGCCGGCGTTGTTGACGAGAATATCTACGCGGTCGCCCAGTTCGGCTACCGCGTCGAGAAGAGCCGAGATCCCTGCTGCCCTTGTCACATCGGCGACCGCGACCGAGGGAGCGCCATGCCCCTGCTCGGTGACACTGGAGGCTACCTGCTCGAGGCGATCGCGGCTGCGACCTGTGATGATCACGCGGGCGCCCGCGGCGCTGAGCGCATGGGCGCATCCGGCGCCGATACCTGCGGAACTTCCCGTGACGAGGGCAACTTTGCCTCGCACATCAATCTTCATCGGTTTCTCCTCGATCAACCTGTGGTCGCCGCGTTGGAGCGAATGTCGCGGGCGATGAGCATGCTTTGCACCTGATTGGTGCCGTCGTAGATTTCGGTGATCTTGGCGTCGCGCAGCCGACGCTCAGCGCCGAGATCGCATCGGTCACCCTCATCGCCGAGGAGCGCAACGCATTCGGCTGCTACCCGGACACCGAGTGCCGTGCAGTGCAGCTTCGCAACTGACACCTGAGGGGCGGCTTCCGGCGCCCTGGAGTCGACGAGGTCACAGACCTCGCGCAGAAGCGCGCGGCCGGCAGCGATCTCTGCCCGGATACGCGCGAGGTCGAACTGGATGTCCTGGGCGTCCCTCCGCTGGGGCGAAAGCAGTCCCTCCCGCATCAGATGCCGCACGGTCGCATCGAAAGCGCCTTGGGCGAAACCGACACCCTGAGCCGAGGCGCTGATCCGGGAATTGAGCACCGATTGCAGCAGCAGTGGGTAACCGGCGCCCTCATCGCCCAGACGCCAGGTCTCCGGGATTCGGCAATCGGTGAACGTGAGTTCGACCGTTGACGCACCCTTCTGGCCCAGCTTCTTCATTGGACGACCGGCAGAAAACCCGTCAAGGTGTTCAGTGGCAACGAGGAATGCCGTGATGCCGTCTTTACCGAGCGCTGGGTCGACTGTCGCGAATAGGACGATCACGTCGGCCATATCGCCGTTCGAGATGAAGATCTTGCTTCCGTTGACGACATAGTGACCGTCGTGCCGCGCCGCGACTGTGCGCATGGCGGCCACGTCGGAACCTGCCTCCGGTTCCGTCAGAGCGATCGCTCCGATTGCCGCACCCGAGCACAGTGCCGGAATCCACTTCTCTATCTGCTGTGGCGTACCCGCGAGTTCGATAGGGTGGGCGCAGTGCATCTGTGTCATGTAAACTGTCGCGGTGGCGCCGCAGGCCGCCGAGATGAGTTCCACCGCCTCGGCGTATTCGCGGGTGGGCCGGGCTTGTCCGCCATACTCGACGGGCATGAGAAGCCCACCAGCACCAGCCTCTGCCAGAGCTCGGATCGCCGTATCGGGGAAGGTCGCCGAGTGGTCGATCCCTTCGGCATTCGGGTCGATCAGCTGCTCGATCACTGTGCGGACAGCCGCAAGTACATCTGGCGACTCCAATGTCATGACCTGCTCCCTCTCGCGAAATTCGGCGGCCTGCGCTCCGCAAATGCAGCAATTCCTTCTTGACCGTCGGCGGAGGCGATTGCAGCCGCTGCCAGGACTGCCTCGTAGTCGAGCGCGGCCGGACGGGCAGCTGCTGCCGCCGCCGCGAGAATGCGTCTCGTTCCGGTGCGACTACCCGACGCGATCGATTCGGCGAGTGCACGCACTGTGAGCTCAAGATCAGCGGATGGCACCGGTGGCTGGGACAACAGCCCCACCTGCCATGCAGTCTGTGCGTCAATCGGCTCTCCGGACAACATCATCTGTAACGCGACGGGCTTGCTCACCGCGTGCAGAAGTCGCTGTGTCCCCCCGAATCCGGGCATGCATCCGATCTTCGCCTCAGGCAGCCCGAAACGGCTCGACGTGGAGGCAACGACGATGTGGCAGGCGAGCATCAGTTCGAAGCCTCCGCCAAGTGCCCATCCATCGACGGCGGCGACGACAGGAACCTCAGCGTCGGCGATAGCGGTCATCACCTCATGCCCCTGAGAGAGGAAACGATGCGCCGCTTCGTAGCTCAGTCCGCGGATCTCGTCGAGGTCCGCACCTGCACAGAACGCGCGGTTACCCGCGCCGCGGATCACAACACATCCGACACCTTCGTCCGCATTGGTTTCGGCGAGGTGATCGCGAAGCGCGAACAGTGTCTCACTGTTCAACGCGTTCAGGCTGTCCGGCCGATTCAGTGTCAGGATTCGGACTCGCCCCTCATCGTCCCTGCTGATCACCGCGCCCATGCCACTCCTTCCCGGATCAAATCGTCGATCTGTTCGTCCTGGAGGTTCAGTTCGGTGAGCACCTCTCGGGTGTGCTGGCCCTTGAGTGGTGCCGGGGTCGCATTCGTACGCGCATCCGGATGAGAGCCGAGTTTCCATGGGCTCGAGACGCTTTCGAACGGCCCCGCGACAGGGTGGTCCTGCTTGACGATGGCCTGACGCGCCACCACCTGCGGATCGGTCACGACCTCGGAAAGCCGTTGGATTCGAGAGCAAGGAACACCGACCGAGTGCAGAAGCGCGAGGGCGTGCTCCGCAGTGACGGTCGAAAGCGCGGTTTGGAACACGCGGACGATCTCCGCCCTGCGGTTCCGGCGTCCGGCATTCGTGGCGAGGTCGGACTGCGCCGACAGGTGCTCGAGACCGAGAACCTGGCAGGCCCTCAGCCAGTGTCGGTCGTTTCCGATCGCGACGACGATCGGACGATCGGCCGTTTCGAACGACTGGTAGATGGCGACGACCGAGTCGGTTCCGCCGCTGGGAGACGGTTCGGGTTCGCCCGCGAGGTAACTCGCGATCCTGGGGGACAGGAAGGCGAGGTCCGCTTCGAGCAGGGAGATGTCGATGATCTCCCCGATGCCTGTGTTTCGTTGTCTGACCAACGCGGATGACACAGCGAAGGCCGCGATCATTCCGGCGGCGACGTCGGAGAGCGCTGTGCTGACGCGCTGGGGTGCGCCGCCGGCGGGGCCGGTCACGCTCATCAATCCGGACCGTGCCTGCGCGATGAGGTCGTAGCCAGGAAGAGCCGAGTCCGGCCCATCGAGCCCGTAACCGGAAAACGCGCAGATCACCAGCGCGGGGAACCGCTGCGCGAGCGTATCCAGTGCCAGCCCGTGTTTGGCCAATTTCGCCGGACTCATACTTTCCACGAAAACGTCCGCGGACTCGAGCAAGCTCATGAGTGTGGCGTGACCGGCCGGTGTGGTGATGTCGAGGCAGACGCTCCGCTTGTTGCGGTTGACCGACAGGAACCAAGCAGCCTCGCCGTTGAGAAACGGCGGTCCCCAGCCTCGCGCATCGTCGCCGCGGATCGGTTCGATTTTCACTACGTCGGCGCCCATGTCCGCCAGGTACATCGAGGTGGTCGGTGCGGCGTAGGACGAGGAGATATCGATGACTCGCACTCCCGACAGTGGCAGTTCAGTGGCCGTGGCCTCTTCATCGGGGATGGAAGAGCCCGCAGCGCTGCCGCTGGTGTCAGGCATGCTCACTGTCCTTTCGGAGCCGGTCGCGCAGTTCGACTTTGCGGATCTTTCCGCTCATGGTCTTGGGCATGTCGGTGATGACCATCAGCCTTTCGGGGAGGTGGCGTTTGGACAGACCGGCATCGAGGAGGAAGGACGATAAGTGGTTGAGGTCGAGATCAGCTCCAGAGTTGAGGGATACGAACGCGCATGCCCGCTCGCCGAGCCGGTCATCGCTGTAGCCGACGACCGCGACGTCGGTGACCTCGGGATGGCGGAAGATCAAGCTTTCCACCGCTGCGACTGGTATGTTTTCCCCGCCGCGAATGATGATGTCCTTCGTGCGGCCGGTGATCGTTACGCACCCATCTGTTTCGATCACCGCCCTATCGCCTGTGACGAACCAGCCATCGGCGTCGAAAGCATGGCGGGTGAAGTCGGGCCGGGCATAATAGCCGGCGAATAGTCCGGCACCTCTGATCTGGAGTTCGCCTTCAATGCCTTGCTGCAGCGGGCATCCAGCTTCGTCACACACTCGAGCCTCGCATGCCGCGACAGGCATTCCATCGGTTTCGTCGTTTCGTCGTCCGAGAGTTGGACGGCCGGAAACCGCGATCCCGAACTCGGTCATTCCCCATGCCGGGATCACGTCACAGTTCAACGCCTGACGTGCCTCCGGGATGAGAGGCCGCGGAATCGGCGCACCCGCAGCTACGACGAGATTCAAGCAAGGAGCGGACGCCGCGGTGAGGTTCGCTGTCCTCAACAGGTCGATCAGAAATGTCGGCGAACCGACCATGCAAGTGATCTGCTGCTCTGCGATCACAAGGGCTCCGGTGGTCGGCGACCACCGGTCCACGTAGACCGCGGTGCCGCCGAGATGCACGGTGAGCAGCACGCCCCACATGAATCCGGTCGCGTGGCCGACCGGCGACATCACGAGGTTGCGCATCGGATCGCCGTAGTTCGCTGGTCCAACATGTGCGGCCCAGCCGCGCACCACCACGTCGAGGGTTGCGTGGAGGTTCATCACTGCTTTGGGTTCTTCGGTTGTGCCGGAGGTGAATGCCAGCTGTGCGATGGCGAGTGGATCGACATGCGCGGGCCCGTCATAACGCCCGTGCGCGATCAGGTCGGTGAACGACAATCCGGGGTGGCCCGAGGCCCCGTCGACGACCACCATCAGGAAATCGTCGCGATCGGCGAGCGTGGCCGCGGCAAGCGCAGCGAGGTCTCGGCCGGCATGCGAGCCGGTGATGATCATCATCTCGGCGCCGGCTCGCCTGGTCATGAATTCGATTTCGTGCGCGCCGTAGGTGATCGGGATTCCTGAGTAGGTGGCTCCGATCCGGAGGATGCCGTAAACGATGGCCGGGAACTCGGCACAGTTGGACATCATCACAGAGACCACGGATCCGGGCCCCACGCCATTCGCGAGAAGGCCGGCCGACACTTGCCGGCTCAGTGCATCCAGTTCCGCGTAGGTCAGTGTTCTGACAGCAGCTCCGCGCTCGTCGACAGTGACCGCCGCGGTCCGGTCGGGAAAGGTTGCGACCGCATCATCGAGGAAGGCGACGAGGGATCGCTGGGCCCACGCACCGGATTCGAATCGTTCGGCGATCAAGTTGTGCGTAAGGGCGCTCCCGGGGAGCGCCAATGCCCTGCGGACGGTCTCAGCGGTAATCATCAGGCCTCCTTGCCCGTGTTGCTGGATCCAAGTGCTCGGAGGCGGTCAAGCGCCGCGCGATCAGCGTGCTCGAACAACGCGCTCGCAGGCTCAGAGCATCACGTACCTGGTCGGCGACCTGGAATTCGTCGATGTATCCGTACCCGCCGTGCACTTGAACCGCTGAGAGCGCGACGTCGACAGCTGCTTGGCACGCACGGGCGGCGACAGTCGCAGCGACGACGCGACGGTTCCGCGTATCGAAATCGGATGCGAGAGCTGCCCTCAATGACTCACGGGCACCGTCGACGCGGTCTGCCATGTCCGCCACGATGGCCCGGAGTCCAGCGAATGCGCTTATGGTGCTGCCGAATTGGCGCCGAGTCCGGGCGTAGTCAACCGACGTCGACAGGGCCGCGTCAGCTACACCGAGTGCGGCCGAGGCGACCAGAATGTCCCAGTCGGCGCTTGTTGCTGCCGCATCCTGGTCCGACAGCCGGTCTTCGACCCGAGGGACTACGCAGATTCCACCGAGTGCCGCGCCACGAAGTCCGGTGCGCTTCGGAACGTCGCTGAATACTTCGAAGTGCGTTGTCGAAACGGCGAGTACGCCCGCATCTGTGCGTTCGAGGAGGATGGCAGTGGTCGGCGTAGCCACCAGCGGCGCAGTCGTCGATCGCAGTTCCGTGCCGGCGTAATGAGCGATGGCGGCAACGGATTCGAGGGAGGGGCTGTCTACTCCGCGACGTAACTGAGCGCGGTGGGCGACGTACCGGGACGCAAGGAAGTACGCGACCGAGCCTGATTCTCGACCCACCTCCTCGATGACGCGGGACGCCCAATCGAGCGCGTCGACTCCCGTGAGGCCGAATGTGTCGGTTGCGAGATCGAGAAGGCCGGTGTCACCGAGGGGGCCCAGCATCGATGCGGCTTCGGTCCTGGCGTAAGGCTTCTTTGCCGCAAGGTCGCGAACGGTTTGCAGCAGGTACGTCAATTCACTGTCGTTCTCGGTCATTGATTGAACCTGGTTCGGTCCGGATCGCGACGCGTGTCGAAGGCTTCGGACAGTTCGTGGGATTCGGCAGTGCTGCGGTAGGCGGTGAGAAGCAGGTCATGCGCCATTCTGGCCTGGCCCACAACGCCTGAATGCCGACCAGAGAATGCGGTCTTGACCGCGGAGATCGCGAACGGGCCACGTTGGCGCAGAACACCCCCGACTTCGAGTGCTCGGTCGAGCGCCGACCCACGAGAGCTGATCTCGTTGATCAAACCCATGTCGAGCGCCTCGGCCGCCGAATATTTCTTGTTCAGGTACCACATTTCTTTCGCGCGGCGGCGCCCGATCGCCTCTTCGAGGTACCAGGTGCCGTATCCCGCATCGAAGCTACCGACCATCGGTCCCACCTGGCGGAACACAGCATGAGGTGCGGCGATCGACAGGTCGCATACCACTTGCAGGACGTTCCCTCCTCCGACGGCGTATCCATCGACTGCCGCGATCACAGGTTTGGGCATTGTGTCGATGAATTCGTACAAGTCGATTACAGGCATGACACTGGAGTAGTCGAGCGACTCCAATGGTTCGTGCTCGCCGCCGATGCAGAAGAATTTCCCCCCGGCCCCGGTAAGTATCGCGACGTCGATGGCACGATCCTCACGCACGCGCCGGAAAGCGTCGAGCAGTTCCCGGGCTGTCTGAAATCGGAGCTTGTTAGCGCGTTCGGGTCGATTTATCGTCACGACGGCGATACCGTCAGCGACGTCCATAATGATGTCCTGATAAGTCACTTGCTCGACTCCTCCATGGGGTCAGAAATTGCCCGAATAGTTTCTCTGTGCACAGCTGGACTGGCGGGGAGCACGAACGCGGGGTCACCGAGCCACCGATAAAGGTTCTCGGCGACCTGTATGTGGTCATCGAGGCCGGCGTGTTTCAACGCAACCAAGGGACCGACGGCATGCCCCAGCCCGAGCTCGACGATACGGTCGATGTCCGGCGGTGACGCGATACCTCGCGCCGCGGCGGCGAGTACCTGGTTGACGAATGGAACAAGCAGTCGCCGCGTAATACGCCCGGGCACATCCGCAACGTGCATCCAGGGCATTCCCAGCGTGTCGCTCAATTCGACCGCCGCGACGACCGCCTCACTTCCCGTTGATGCATCACCGCAAATCTCGACGAGTCCACTGCCGACAGCCGTAGGCAGGAAGTGAAATCCGGCCAGACGCCTGCGAAGTCCGGAGGCCTGGGCAAGCTGCGCCACTGTGAACGACGATGTCGCAGTCAGCACGATTACGGTGCTGCTCGCCGCCAGGCGCCCCAGCACGCTGATCTTGGTGTCGAGGTCGTCCGGCACCGCTTCGATCACCACATCACAGCCGAGTAGTCCGGAGATCTCATCGACGGCGGTGATGGCGGGCTGTTCGTCAGCGAGACGATCGGCTCTGTCCGCGACCTCGTCCATCACGAGCACTCGATTGCCGCCGCTCGCGAGTCCGCGCGCTATCGCGCTGCCGACACACCCTGCTCCGGCAATCCCATACGTCGTCATGCCTGCTCCTTCGAATACGTATAGAAGCCCTGCCCGGTCTTGCGGCCAAGATGTCCTTGGGCGATCATCCGCACCACCGTGTCCGGCGCACGATAGCGATCGTCACCGAATTGCCGCTGCAAGCTGGTTGTCACAGCCAGGTGCACGTCGAGGCCGACGATGTCGAGCAGCCGGAAGGGGCCGATCGGAAATCCCATACCTTCGGTGACAGCGCGGTCGATCTCCTCGACTGTGGCGAGCCCGGATTCGAGCGCTCTGATGCTGTCGTTCTCGAAGGCGACCACCAGAAAGTTCGTGATCAGTCCCGGACTGTCTCGGAGAATTACTGGTATTTTGCCCACCGACTCGAGCAGAGCGACTGCGGTGGCGACGGTGTCGTCGCTCGTCTGCGGTCCCCGGGCGACCTCGACCAGCGGCATCAGCGGTGCGGGATTGCAGTAGTGGGTGCCGATGAGGTTCTCGGGGCGAGCAAGGCCGTCGGCGATCGACTCGATGAGAAGAGTCGACGTATTCGTGTGAATTCGTGTGTCGGGTGCACAGATCGCCTCGACGCGGGCCAGCACTTCTTTCTTGAGCTCGACGTTCTCGGGGAGCGCTTCGACGACGAATCCGGCCTCGGCGATACCAGCGAGATCGCCGACGTACACGATACGCCGCAGCGCCGCCGCAGCGTCGTCTTCGGTCATCTTTCCACGCCGCACACTCTCGGCGAAGAAGTCGTGAACCAGGTCGGCGGCGCGCGCCAGTTGCGAGCTGTCGCGGTCCATGAGCCGGACATCGCGCCCTCCGCGCGCGAGTGTCAACGCGATCCCCTGTCCCATCGTGCCCGCTCCCAGAACGGCTACCAGGCTCTTCCTGTCAGTCACTTGACAGAGCTTACAAATGTCTTACAGTTTACGCAACACGTGACAGTGACCACAGTTCAAGCTTCCCGGAAGGCATGCGAATGACAACCAGCGCGCCGCGGATCTGCGTGATCGGCGCCGGCACCATGGGGCAGGGCATCGCCCAAGTCGCACTCACCGCCGGGCACAACGTCGGCCTGGTCGACCGCGATGCCGACCAGCTCGCCGCCGCAGTGGCCGGCATTCGGACTCGACTTACCCGTCGAGCGCCTGAGCTGCTGCAGAGCCTTTCCGCGCGTCTGCTCATCGCACAATCGGTCCATGGTCTGCCCGTCGAGTCGAACACCGTAGTCGTCGAAGCAGTCGTGGAGAACCTCTCGATCAAACATGCGGTGCTCCAGGAGGCGTTCGATCACTTCGGGCCGTCGTGCCGGCTCGCGACGAACACCTCTTCGCTATCGATCACCGACATCGCAGCGGGGCTTTCCCGGCCGGACCGCGTGATCGGGATGCACTTCTTCAATCCCGTTCCGGTCATGCAACTGGTCGAGGTCGTTCCGGCTGTGCAGACCGATCCCGCGCTCGTCGAAGAAATCCGGCAGCTGGCAGTGTCGTGGGGGAAAACGCCGACCGTGGCGCGATCGACACCCGGCTTCATCGTCAATCGCATCGCCCGACCGTTCTACGGCGAAGCTCTCCGCCTGGCGGAGGAGAACGTGGCTTCGATCGCGATCATCGATCGCCTACTGCGGGGAGCCGGGGGCTTTCGCATGGGGCCGTTCGAACTCATGGATCTGGTCGGCAACGACGTCAACGAGACCGTGACCCGAACCGTCTGGACAGCCTTCCACTTCGATCCCCGGTTTACCCCGTCTTTGCTGCAGCGCGAACTGGTCGCGGCCGGTCGGCTCGGGCGCAAGACGGGGTCCGGGTTCTATGACTACGAGGATGGAGCCGCCGTCATCGCCCCGTCGCCGCAACCGGAACCAACTCGTCCCGTACCTGAGACCATCGAGCTGCACGGAAATTCGGCCGAGCTCGAGCAACTGCTGTTGCGCGGCGGGATCACCGCCAGGCGCATTCCCGGTCGGCGCCCATATCTGTCGCTCCCGGGGCTGGGCGAAGTTCGGATTACCCGCGGTATCAGCGCGCAGGAGGAGTCCTCCATCGAGGCAGTCCCCGTGGTCCTCATCGACCGTCCACTCGACATGGATACTGCCTCGTGCCTGGCCTTTTCGGGATCAGAAGATTCCGCCGACCTCGCAGGTGCAGTGGCCGCGCTCCTTCGTCGAGCCGGCATCGATCCGATTCGCGTACTCGACGCGCCCGGCCTGATCGTTGCCCGTGTGGTGAGCATGATCATCAATGAGGCGAGTGAGGCTCTGCACCTCGGTATCGCCTCGGCCGCTGATATCGACACCGCCATGCAACTCGGTACCAACTACCCCCTCGGCCCTCTGCAGTGGGCCGACAGGTGGTCGGCGGCCTACGTTCTATCGCTGATCGATGCGTTGCGTGACGGATATCGCGACACACGTTATCGCGCCAGCTGGCACCTCCGTTCGTCCGCACACCGGCACCGCGCCTCTCATCGTCCGCCACAGTTGTCGGCATAAAAGCAAGGAGACACCGATGTCTGACATATCAACCAAATCCCGACGGGTGGCGTTGGCCAGCCTGGCTGGGACCACGATCGAATACTACGATTTCTTCATCTACGGAACAGCCGCCGCGCTGGTGTTCAGCAAAGTGTTCTTCCCTTCTGTCGACCCCTTGACCGGGACCTTGTTGTCTTTGTCCACATTTGCTGTTGCCTTCATCGCGCGACCGATCGGCGCCATCGTCATAGGCCACTACGGCGACCGAATCGGGCGCAAGTCCATGCTCGTGTTCACGCTCATGTCGATGGGCGGAACGACTCTGCTGATCGGCGTTGTCCCGTCCCACGCCACTATCGGCATCGCGGCGCCGATCGTCTTGATCGGCCTGCGTTTCATTCAGGGCTTCGCGCTCGGCGGAGAGTACGGCGGCGCTGTCCTCATGGCTACCGAGCACGCGGAAGCGAACAAGCACGGGTCACGCGCGAGCCTTGTTCAGCTGGGCGCGCCCCTCGGACTCATTCTCGCGAACATCGTCTTCTTCGCCCTCGCCCCACTGACGCCTCACGCCTTCGAAACCTGGGGTTGGCGTGTTCCGTTCATTCTCAGCATCGTCCTCGTCATCATCGGCGTGACCGTTCGAATGAAGGTCGAGGAGTCGCCGTCCTTCAAGCGCATGGCCGATTCGGGGGCGGTCGCCAAGATGCCGGTGGTCGAGGTTTTCCGCACGAATGCCCTACGTGTGCTGTTGGTGGCGCTCACCAGTGTCTCGGTCGGTGTGACGTTCTACGTAGGCACGGTATACAGCCTCACTTACGGCACGAAACAACAGGGCCATTCCCCGGAACACCATGCTCGCGATCGTCATCGTCGCGATGGTGGCCGTTATCATCGGCGTCCTGCTCTTCGGCAAGCTCGTCGACAAGATCGGCCCTCGAAAAGTCTTCCTGTGCGGGTCCGTAGGCATGATCGCCGCAGCCCCGCTCTTCATCGCAGCGCTGCAGACCGGCGACATCGGATTGACCATCCTCGGATACCTCATCCTCTTCGTTCCCTACAGCGCATCGTGGTCAGCGTTGAGCAGCATGCTCGCGGCGTGCTTCGACACCCGGATCCGCTACTCGGGCTTGTCGATCGGTTTCACCCTCGGCCAGATTCTTGGTAGCGCGTTCGCCCCCATCGTCGCCACGGAGTTGCTGTCCCGAACCGGGTCGTTGTGGTCAGTCGCCGCGTACGTCGCCGCCGCAACGGCACTGTCCGCCGTGACGGCAGTCATGATCCGTGAACGCCGACTGTCGCCGGCGCCCGCAGGAGACCTGGTCGGTGCCTGATTTCGAGGCGCCCTCGATCGCTCCGCTCGGCGAACGCGCCGAGCGGAGTCTTCTTCGGCGCGATCCCCGATATCTGACCGCACTCCGCGCCTTGGACGCAGTCGCTTGGGCCAATCCGTCGCTCACTCTTGCCGAGAAACACTTGATCTGCCTTGCAGCCGCGGCTGCGGTGACCGATCTGGATGAGCAGCGTATTCGACTACACATCACACGGGCACTGGAAGCAGGCGCCACCGAACCGCAGGTGCTCGAGGTCATCGAGCTCACCAGCACACTCGGCGTCCACGCCTGCACTGAGGGACTACCCGCACTTCTCGACGCCATCGAACCGCTCGATAACTCGGCGCTATCCCCCAGGCAACACCAACTTCAAGCGGCGTTCAAGGAAAAGCGCGGGTACTGGAGCGCCATCTGGGACGGATTGTTACGCCTCGACGAGGCGTACCTGGAAGCGTATCTCGACTTCTCCGCGCATCCATGGGCCACAGACCACCTGAGCCCCGTGATGAAGGAACTCGTGTACGTGGCGTTCGATGCGACCGCATCGCACCTCTATCGTCCAGGAATCGACATACATGTGCGCAATGCCTTGAAGCTCGGCGCCACAGCACAACAGGTAGCGAATGTCTTCACCTTGCTGAGCACGCTAAGGGTTGTCCCGTAAGTCCGACGCGGTGATGACGACCTGGACCCGGTTACGGTCAGCGGGCGTGGGCGAGGTTGGCCAGAGTGGCAACTC
>NZ_JBSGEZ010000118.1:0-12480 GCF_053603155.1 Nocardia sp. NPDC004260
GAGTTGCCACTCTGGCCAACCTCGCCCACGCCCGCTGACCGTAACCGGGTCCAGGTCGTCATCACCGCGTCGGACTTACGGGACAACCCTTAGGGCGGACTGGAAACAGTCCGCCCGCAAGCTCGACAGAACCCGCGTCACCCGCCCGACCGCGAACTTTCAGCGTAGGAGCACAGCATGTGTCCGACGGGGCGTCTCAGACCTCGAGAGCGGCCTCGCCAGGTGGTGTCGACGATATCGGCGTCGGCCATGCGGCAGGATGACAATGCCTCGTCGGTGAAGTCCTCGCGCAGGTGGCCGCTGTTCCTGGCGCGAGCGAGCATGGAGCCGTGACTCCCGGTGCTTCCGTGACTACACTGTGTGGCGTAGTTGGCTTCCTGCTTTCGACTTGCTGGGGCTTTGTCACACCGCTCAGCAGTCCCGATCTTTCGTATCGGAGTTCTACTCGTGGAAGCACCGGAGTAGTGGCTGATGCTCGCAGTGCGCGCACCGGTCGCCTCGAGCGGGTTCCGGCATTCTATGCCCCAGCCGGGGTGTGGACGCCACCGCCTCCCGTTCTGTCGACGCCTACCGGCGTATGAAGAACTTTCAGCGGTTGAGCCGTCCGTGAGTTCAAGCGGTTGACCGACCGGCCGGACGCCGAACTGGTTCGCGTCGGCTCGGTGAACACCGAAACCATCGACGCCCAGGGGGCGTGATGCCAGAGTCCAGTCGTGGAACCTCCGCGGTACGTCCGCGCCGACCTGCCCGCCAGGTAGTAGCAACATTCGACAACTACGCCGACGCTGAAAGCGCTGGCGACTACCGCTCCGACCAGCAATTCACGGTCGACGAACTGGCCATCGTCGGACGCGACGTCGAGCTGGCCGAGCATGTCGTCGGCCGATTGAACTACGGCTGGGCCGCTCTGCGAGGCGCCGCCGCGGGCGCGCTGACGGCGCACTGTTCGGCTTACTCATGTACGCGCTGCGGGGCGGCCGGCGCGACTTCACCTCGATCCAGTCATTACAACCACGTCACTACGAAGTCCTCGCCGACGTCGAGGTCGCGGACGAACCCGTTCGCCTGCTCACCGGCCGGGCCGATCGAAAGGAATGAGCCATGGCGACCGCTGTAGGTATCGACCTGGGCACTACGAACTCGGTCATCGCAAGCTGGCAAGGCGGCGAGCCGGCGGTGATCCCCAATGCCGAGGGAGCGCGGACGACGCCGTCGGTGGTGGCCTTCACCGAGAGTGGGGAGCGGCTGGTGGGTCAGCTCGCCCGACGGCAGGCGATCTTGAATCCGAAGGGCACCATATACTCCGCGAAACGCTTCATCGGACGTCACTACGACGAGGTCACCGAGGAGGCCAAAGCGGTCAGTTTCGACGTCGTACCGGGTGATAACGGTGAGGCTCGATTCGACGTGCGGGGCAAGAAGTACGCGCCGGAGGAGATCAGTGCCCTCGTGCTGCGCAAGCTCGTGGACGACGCGAGCAAGTTCCTCGGTGAGAAGGTCAAAGAAGCGGTCATCACCGTTCCCGCGTACTTCAACGACGCGCAGCGCAACGCCACCAAGGACGCCGGCCGGATCGCAGGCCTCGAGGTTTTGCGGATCATCAACGAGCCGACCGCCGCGGCACTGGCCTACGGCATGGACAAGCAGACCCACGAGACCGTACTGGTCTTCGACCTCGGCGGCGGCACCTTCGATGTGAGCCTGCTCGACGTCGGCGAGGGCGTGGTCGAGGTTCGTGCCACGGCCGGCGACTCCCACCTCGGCGGCGACGACTTCGACCGACGTCTGGTGGACTACCTCGCCGACGAATTCCAACGGACGGAGAACATCGATCTGCGCAAGGATCCCCAGGCGTTGCAGCGCCTCTTCGAGGCAGCAGAGAAAGCCAAGGTCGAACTGTCCTCGGTGACACAGGCCCAGGTCAACCTGCCCTTCGTCACCGCTGACGCGAACGGTCCCAAGCACCTCACCACCACGATCATGCGATCGAAGTTCGAGGATCTGACGGCGGATCTGGTGGAACGCTGCCTCGGCCCGGTGAAGCAGGCGATGAGTGACGCCAAGGTCACCGCCAACGACATCGACGAGGTGATTCTGGTCGGTGGTTCGACACGTATTCCGGCGGTGCAGGCGCTGGTTCGCCGGCTCACCGGCGGCAAGGACCCCAACATGAGCGTCAACCCGGACGAGGTCGTGGCGCTCGGCGCCGCAGTCCAGGCGGGGGTGCTCAAGGGCGAGGTCTCCGATGTGCTGTTGCTCGATGTCACCCCGCTGTCCCTCGGCGTCGAGACCCAGGGCGGGGTGATGACCAAGATCATCGAGCGCAACACGACGATCCCGGTCCGGCGCAGTGAAGTGTTCGCCACCGCGGAAGACAATCAGCCCGCAGTGGATGTCGTGGTCCTGCAGGGCGAACGCGAACGGGCCGACGACAACCGGGTGCTCGGTCGGTTCCGGCTGGAAGGCATCCGCCCGGCACCCCGTGGCGAGGCCCAAGTCGAAGTCACGTTCGACATCGACGCCAACGGCATTCTCCACGTCACCGCCCGCGACAAGGACACCGGTAAGGAACAGAGCATCACGATCAGTGAGCAGGGCAATCTCGACCAGAGTGAGGTCGAGCGCATGCTCGCGGAGGCCGAACGGAACCGCGCCGAGGACGAGGCGCTGCGGAAGGCGGTCGACGCGCGCAACGCGCTCGATTCGGTTGCCTATCAAGTGGAACGGCGACTCGCCGAACTCGGCGACAGTGCCCCACCGCACGAGAAGGCACGCGCCGAGATGCTGATCGCCGACGCCAGGAAAGCCGTGGAAGACAATGCTCCCCCCGAGAAGGTAGAGCCACTCACCTCCGAGCTGCAGCAGCTGCTCTACGGGCTCGCACCGGTTCAGTCCGGCGGTGGAGACGGACACCAGGCGGGCGGCGGAGACACTGCGTCGTCGGATGACGACGACGTGGTCGACGCCGAATTCGATCGAAGCTGAGGCACACGATGGAAAGGTCTGCAGATCATTCGGCTACCGAGTCGGCTACCGAGTCGGCTACCGACGGGGATCAGACCGAGACGGCGCCGGATCGCACCGACACGGGGGCCGAGCTGGCTCAACTCGAGGACCGCTGGCGCAGGGCCCTCGCAGATCTGGACAACCTGCGCAAGCGGTTTGCCAAGGATCTGGACCGTGCCCGCGCCGCGGAGGTGGCGAAGGTTTCCGCTGCGTGGCTCCCGGTGCTGGACAATTTGGAGCTCGCGCTGGCCCATGCGGGCGGCGATCCCCAGGCCGTCGTCGAGGGCGTGAAGGCGACCCGGGACCAGGCGGTGCAGGTGCTGGCCCAGCTCGGTTTCGAGCGCCACGACGAGGTCGGTGTGCCGTTCTCCCCGGAGCTACACGAAGTGGTCAGCGTGGTGTCCCAACCCGATGTTCCCTCCGGGACCGTGATCGAGGTCTTGCGCCCGGGCTATGGAGAGGACGGCCGGCAGTTGCGTCCCGCCTCGGTGGTCGTCAGCCGACCCGAGGGGTGAGCACCGATGGCGCGTGACTACTACGAAGCGCTCGGTGTCTCGCGCGACGCCGGCGCCGACGAAATCCAGCAGGCGTACCGCAAGCTGGCGCGCAAATATCACCCCGACGTGAACAAGGACCCCACTGCGGAGGACAGGTTCAAGGAGGCCAACGAGGCCTACCAGGTGTTATCCGACCCGGACACCCGGAAACGCTACGACCGATTCGGTGAGGACTTCCGCCGTGTGCCCGAGGACTACGACGAACGGGTCCGGGCAAGCGCCGGGCGGTACGGCGGCGCGGGCAGAAGGGTGCACTTCGGTCAAGGTTTCGGTGGCGGGGGCGCGGTCGACTTCGAGGACCTCTTCGGGCAGATGTTCGGCGGCGCCGGCGGGTACGGGCCGATTCCCGGCGCCGATCAGGAAGCGGAACTGGAACTGACTCTGGAACAGGCGTATCGGGGCGGCAAACAGACACTCAGACTGGACGGACGCCAGTACGACGTCGACATTCCCGCCGGTGTCCTGGACGGCCAGAGAATCCGGCTGGCCGGGCAAGGCGGGCGGAGCAACGGTGACGCGCCGCCCGGGGATCTGTATCTCGTGGTGCGGATAAAGCCGCATCCCCGGTTCCGGGTGCAGGGCCGGGACATCTATGTGGACCTGCCCGTATCGCCATGGGAGGCGGTGCTCGGGTCGACCGTCGTCGTTCCCACCCCGGGTGGCGAAGCGAAAGTCAAAGTGGCGCCGGGCTCGTCGACGGGAAGGAAGCTGCGGCTGCGCGGAGAAGGAATGCCCAATCCGCGTGGCCCCAACGGCAACCTCTACGCCGAGATCAAGGTGATGGTGCCGTCGAAACCGACAGCACGCGAGCGCGAGCTGTTCGAGCAGTTGGCCACCGAATCGAACTTCGATCCGAGGAAAGAGACATGAGCACCCCGAGCCCGGTCACCCGGTATGTATTGGTTCGCCGTCCCGGATTGTCGCCAGATGCCTTCGCCGAACGTACCGGGCTGCACCCGGACCTGGCACGAAGGCTTGTGGCACTCGGCCTGCTCGACGCCCACCGAGGCGCCGGCGGCGCGATGTCGTTCCAACCATCCGCAGTGGCCCATGCCGCCCGCATCCAACGGCTGCGTACCGGTCTGGGCCTGAACTACTCGGCAATCGGGCTCGTGCTCGATCTGCTGGATCGAATCGAGAAACTCGAAGCAGCTTCCCGCGGAAGGAGGGCACCCCATGGACACCGGCAGCCTGACTGAAAAGTCACGAGAAGCCCTGCAGGAAGCCCAAAATGTAGCGACCAGAATGGGTCACACCGAGGTCGACGGAGAGCACCTGCTGCTCGCGTTGATCGATCAGCGGGAAGGGCTGGTACCTCGACTGCTCGAGCAGACCGGCGCCAACGTCGATGCCCTGCGATCCGATCTGGAACGTGAACTCTCGCGCAGGCCGAAGGTCAGCGGCCCCGGCGCGACGCCCGGCCAGGTGATGATCACCCAGCGCCTGGCCAAGTTGCTCGACGCCGCGGAACGGGAGGCGAAGCGACTCAAGGATTCCTACGTGTCCGTGGAGCATCTCGTGATGGCCCTCTCCGAGGAGGGGTCGGCCACTGCGGCAGGCCGGGTCCTCGCCAGTCATGGGGTCACGCGAGAATCCTTCCTCGCCGTCTTGACCAAAGTGCGCGGCCATCAGCGCGTCACATCGGCGACCCCGGAAGGGGCCTACGAGGCGCTGGAGAAGTACGGACGCGATCTCGTCTCCGAGGCCCGGACAGGCGCACTCGATCCGGTCATCGGCCGAGATGCCGAGATCCGTAGGGTAACGCAGATCCTGAGCCGGAAGACGAAGAACAATCCGGTGCTGATCGGCGACCCCGGCGTCGGTAAGACCGCGATCGTCGAGGGCCTTGCCCAGCGGATCGTCCGCGGCGACGTGCCGGAGGGCCTGCGCGACAAGACGATCTTCTCGCTCGACATGGGTTCCCTGGTGGCCGGCGCGAAGTACCGCGGCGAGTTCGAGGAGCGACTGCAGGCGGTGCTGTTGGAGGTGAAGGCGGCCGAGGGGCGCATCCTGTTGTTCGTCGACGAGCTTCATACCGTTGTGGGCGCGGGATCAGCCGGCGGCGACGGGTCTCTCGACGCCGGCAACATGCTCAAGCCGATGCTCGCCCGCGGCGAACTACACATGATCGGCGCCACCACTCTCGACGAGTATCGCAAGCACATCGAATCCGATGCGGCACTGGAGCGTCGCTTCCAGACCGTTCTCGTCGACGAGCCCAGCATCGAGGATGCGATTTCGATTCTGCGCGGACTTCGGGAGCGACTCGAGGTGTTTCACGGCGTGAAGATCAAGGACGGCGCCCTGGTTGCCGCCGTGACCCTCTCGCACCGGTACATCACCGACCGTTTCCTTCCGGATAAGGCGATCGATCTGGTCGATGAGGCATGCGCTCGGCAACGCACCGAAATCGACTCGATGCCCGCCGAACTCGACGAACTCACCAGGAGAGTGACCCGGCTGGAGATCGAAGAGGCCGCGCTGTCCAAGGAAACGGACGCGGCCAGCAAGGCGCGCCTCGAAGAGCTGCGCAAGGAGCTGGCCGACCTCCGTGCCGAGGCCGACGCCAGGCACGCTCAGTGGGAGGCCGAGCGGCAGGCGATCCGGCGGGTACAGGAGCTGCGGGGAGAGCTGGAACGGTTGCGCCACGAGGCCGAGGAGGCGGAGCGCAACTACGACCTCAACCGCGCGGCCGAGTTGCGATACGGCCAGATCACCGAGCTGGAACGCAAACTCAGGGCGGCGGAGGAGCAACTGGCCGCCAGGCAGGGCCAGAATCCGCTGCTGCGCGAAGTGGTCACCGAAGACGAGATCGCAGAGATCGTGGCCGCATGGACGGGTATCCCGGTCGCCCGGCTGCAGGAAGGCGAGCGGGAGAAGCTGTTGAAGCTCGACCAGATTCTGCACGAGCGGGTCGTCGGCCAGGACGAGGCGGTGCAACTGGTCGCAGACGCGGTGATCCGGGCGAGGTCGGGTATCCGTGACCCGCGCCGGCCGATCGGTTCGTTCATCTTCCTCGGCCCTACGGGCGTGGGAAAGACCGAGCTCGCAAAGACACTGGCCAGTGCCCTCTTCGACAGCGAAGACAACATGGTGCGCCTGGACATGAGCGAGTACCAGGAGCGGCACACGGTGAGCAGGCTCATCGGTGCGCCCCCCGGGTACGTCGGATACGACGAGGGCGGCCAGCTCACCGAGGCGGTGCGCCGCAAGCCGTACTCCGTCGTGCTCTTCGACGAGATCGAGAAGGCCCACGCCGACGTCTTCAATACCCTGCTGCAGGTGCTCGATGACGGCCGGATCACCGATTCTCAAGGCAGGCAGGTCGATTTCCGGAACACGGTGATCATCATGACCTCCAACATCGGATCCCAGTATCTCCTCGAGGGAGTCACAGCCGATGGCGAGATCAAGCCGGATGCCCGGGGGCGGGTGCTGGCGGAACTGCGCGGGCACTTCCGTCCGGAGTTCCTCAACCGGGTCGACGACATCGTGCTGTTCACCCCGCTCACGCTGCCCCAGATCGAGCACATCGTCGAGCTACAACTCACCGAGCTGCGGAACAGGTTGGCGGAGCGGCAGATACACCTGGATATCACGCCGGAAGCGCGCCGGCTCATCGCCGAACACGGTTTCGACCCGGTCTACGGTGCGCGGCCGCTGCGACGGTACATCGCCCACGAGGTGGAGACCAAGATAGGTCGTGCGCTGTTGCGCGGCGAGGTCGAACCGGGTGGCACGATCCGTGTCACGGTGGACGGCGGCGAGCTCGCCGTCGCGTATGCGGAACCCGCCGCCGCGGCGGCCTGAGAAGAGGTGTCGTCATGGGATCCGAAAAGGTGAAGTGCCCGAACTGCGGCAAGGTCAACAGGGTGGCGGCGGCCGGGGAAGGAAAACCGCGCTGCGGGAACTGCCACGAGCCGCTGCCCTGGATCGCCTCGGCAGGGGACGACGACTTCGCGGAGGTCGCCGAGAAAGCCTCGATGCCTGTGCTCGTCGACCTCTGGGCGACGTGGTGCGGTCCTTGCCGCATGGTCAGTCCGGCGCTCGAGCAACTCGCCAGGGAACGCGCGGGTCAGATCAAGCTGGTGAAGGTCGACGTGGATGCTGCGCCCAAGACGGCCGAACGGTTCACCGTCCGCGCCGTACCGACTCTGCTGGTGATGGACCGGGGCGAGATCCTGGCTCGTCAGGCAGGCGCAGCTCCGGTACCACAACTGCGCACATGGCTCGATCAGGCGCTCTCGGAAAAAGCAGGCAAGGAGACGAAGTGATGACTTCCATCTATGTGGACCCACACGTGACCGCGATCCGCCCCGTCGTACCACGGACTCCCCAGGGCTGCGAGGAATGTCTTCGCCTCGGCACCCCGTGGGTACATTTGAGGCTGTGCCTGACGTGCGGACACGTCGGTTGCTGCGACTCCTCGCCGGAGAAACACGCGAGCGCGCACGCTCACGTCATCGGCCATCCGATCGTCCAGTCGATGGAGCCAGGTGAAGATTGGCGCTGGTGTTATGTCGACCAGAACTTCGTCTGAGGACGCCGCTCCCGCACCCGGCATTCCGCCGCTCGACGAGACTCCGGATGAGCTCGGAGCATTCCCGCGGCTGACGGACGACCAGGTCGCGACACTCGAGGTCGGTGGCACGCGTCGGTCGGTTCGCGCCGGCGAGGTGCTGATCCGAGAGGGCGAACCCAGCAACGACTTCTTCGTCATCCTCTCGGGCAAGGTCGCGATCATCGATGAGGGCGACGGAGACGGTGAACGCCGGATACTGCGCGTGCACGGTCCCGGCCGATTCCTGGGCGAGCTCGGTTTGCTGGAAGGCCAGGTGGCGTTCTTCACCGCCGAGGCGATCGAGGACGGCGAGGTACTCGTCGTCCCGGCCGAGCGGGTGCGCCAGCTGGTTTCCCACGATCCCGTGCTCAGCGATCTGATCCTGCGCGCCTACCTGGTGCGCAGGCACCTGCTGATCGGGCTCGGTTCGGGGTTCCGGATCATCGGCTCCTGTTATTCACCGGATACGTTGCGGCTTCGGGAGTTCGCCATGCGAAACCGATTGCCCCACAGGTGGATCGATTTGGAGCGGGACAAAAGGGCGGAGCAGCTGCTGCGCAGCCTGGGCGTCGCCCCCGAGGACACTCCCGTGGTGATCTGGCACGGCGATAGGGTGCTGCGCAATCCGACGAATGCGGAACTCGCCCGCATCGTCGGGCTTCCGGTCCTGGACTCGCTCCGCGACACAGCCCAGGACGTGTTCGACCTCGTCGTGGTGGGTGCGGGACCGGCCGGTCTGGCCGCGTCCGTGTACGGCGCCTCGGACGGGTTGAACACGGTGACACTGGAGTCGGTCGCCGCAGGTGGCCAGGCCAGTACCTCCTCCCGGATCGAGAACTACCTGGGCTTCCCGGCAGGGATCTCGGGCGCCGAATTGGCGGAGCGGGCCGTGATCCAGTCCGGGAAGTTCGGCGCCCGCATGCTGGTGTCGGCGGAGGCGGCCGGTTTGAGGTCCGAGAGCGGGCACCACGTGCTTCGCTTGGCGGACGGCGGCACGGTTCGCGGCCGAGCCGTCGTGCTCGCCACCGGGGCGCGATACCGCAAGTTGTCGGTTCCGGGGATCGAGGCACTGGAGGGGACGAGCGTGTACTACGCCGCAACCCATCAGGAAGCGCGAATGTGCGGCACCGACCCGGTGGCGATCGTCGGCGGCGGAAACTCCGCCGGACAGGCCACCGTTTTTCTCGCGGACCGTGTCTCCCACGTTCACCTGCTCATCCGCAGCGGTGACCTCGGAAAGAGTATGTCCCGGTACCTCGTCGACCAGATCGAGCGCCATCCGCGCGTGACCGTGCACCGGCATACCGAGATTCGCGAGGTCCACGGTGAGAAGTACCTCGACGAGATCGTGGTCGAGAACAATCAAACGGGGGAACAGGACACCCTCCGGGTCCATGCCCTGTTCGTCTTCATCGGGGCGGTGCCGCACACCGGGTGGCTGTCCGACACGATCGCACTCGATGACCACGGCTTCGTCCTCACCGGCGCGGACGCGGTCCGCGCCGTTGAGAACAGCAACCGGCGGATCGGCGAGCGGCCGTCGAGGACGCTCGAAACAAGTCTGCCCGGCCTGTTCGCTGCGGGCGACGTCCGCAACGGCTCCGTGAAACGGGTCGCATCCGCTGTCGGTGAGGGAGCGATGGCCGTTCGCCAAATCCATGAATTCTTCGAGGGGAGCTGACGACATGCCAGTGATGGGTACCGCGAAATTCCAGCGATTCTTCCGGGCAGCGGCCGGCCTGCAAGTCGACCGGAACGATCTGAAGCGCTATACGGATTTCATCGACGACAAGATCTACGATCTGGTCCTCATCGGCAAGGCCTCGGCAAAGGCGAACCTGCGAGACGTGATCGAACCGTGGGACCTGCCGATCACCAAGGGACTGCAGGAGAGCATCCACCGGTTCGAGAAACTGGATGAGGAGATCGAACTACAGCCTCTGCTCGATCAACTGGCGGCCAGGCCGCCGTTGGACATGGCCCTCTCCGAGGCGACCGAGCAGCGACTGCCGCTGATCGCCGGAGGCTTGAGCGTGGCGCTGGCGCACACATTCGTCACGATCGAACCGAAGCGTAAGAACCCCGGGACCGCCGAATGGAACGTCGCCTTCGACATCTTCCATCTCCTGCTCTGACCACCGCCCCCGCCCGGCGAACCAGTAGACCGCCGCTGGCCTGTGACGGCACTTGCGCTGCGGCCCGAGACCGTGCCCGACAACCGTGCCGTTCTGGAAGCCTGGGCGCGCGGGGAGAGCTCGAAAACGTGATATTTCTGTGAGATGGGTCGAATCCCGGCACCACTCCACGGAACGAGAAAACCCCTTCCGAAGCTGGTCGGAAGGGGTTTTCGCTGTCGGGCGGCTGTGTGTCTGATTGATTCAGCCCGTCCGAACCTTGTCGTGGTTCCGATGCACTGCGACGGATCGACATCGGCACCAGTCGGCACAAGATCTTGTCCGGAATTGGTCTGGCGTCAGCCTGATCGCTGCCGCTCGCCACGGGTTAGGCGCTGCGTCGGCCGTGCCAAGCCCGAATCGCGATGGCTGTGGCGGCGCCCACGGAAGCAATAACCGCGGCATCGGCGTTGCCGAACACGACCAGGGCAACCAGCGCGGTCAGTATCAGTGTCAGCGCGAGAAGATCGACGGCCGCGCCGGTCCACGACATCGGGACTGGCATTGGGGAACTCTGCGAACCCCCTCTTGACAACGCCGGGCTTCGGCCGGACGGCCCGGGGGACCGGCATGCCGGTCCAGCGCGGCTGCCTCAATGCGTGGTCGATGATCGTCGTTCCGGGGCCCTTGCCTGCTTTTCTGCGGTCGTCTCCGACGGACTCGACACCTTCTTCGGCCGGATAGGTCATGAAGTCGGCGCGGCGTTTCCGCAGGGTCCGAAGCTGCCCGACGCTTCCTGTGAATTACTTGTTTCCGCAGGTAGATGACTTCTGGTAGAGGAATACAGACAAGTCGAATGCAGGTCCTTACCGGGATATCACGGGCCCTGACACCGGTAGCAGGCAATTAAGCCAGGCGCTCACAATCGAGAGCAGCGCTCTTGACAAAGCTCCTCAAAACAGAGAGCATTGCTCTTGTTGCAGAGCGCCGATCACATGGAGTCAGTCATGAACCTGCTTTACACCGGACCGTCCACCACCGACCTGCACGAGAACTACGCCAAGCAAGGCTTGATCGACACAAACGCGCCCGTGCGCTCGTCCTCCACCATCGTCATCGACGCCCCCGCCGACACCGTGTGGAACCTGCTCACCGATATGCAGAACTGGCCGCAATGGCGCACCGACGCCCGTGTCCTCGAACTCGGCGAACTGCAGGTCGACGCACCGTTCCGCTGGAAACTGCACGGCAGCACCATCAACGCCGTCTTCGCCACCATCATCCCCGAACGCGAACTGGCCTGGACCGGCGTCTCCATGGGCTGCATGAAAGCCGTCGACCGCATGCTCCTCACTCCACTGGGCGAGCACCGCACCGAGGTCACCATGGAAGAATCCCTCGCCGGCCCACTGCTCACCCTCTTCTTCAACTCCGAAAAACTCCGCGCCGGCCACGACTCCATGCTGGCAATGCTCAAAATCGCCGCCGAATCCCCGGTGCGGGTCCAGCCCTGAGCGGGGCCAGCCGGTCTCGGCGGAGACGTGCGCGAGGTAGAGACGGAGGGCGCAGAGAGCGTGGCGGCGAGCAGCTGATCGTGGTGTCGCACAAAGCAAGTCAGGGTCGCCACGTTCTCGGCTCGCTCACTCCAGCGCATTCATGCCGCGCGCGGCAAGAAGGTCATCGAGATGCTTGTCGCTCCAGGCGCGGGCGGCGGCGATGAGATCCATCAGGCTGCGTCCCAGCTCTGTCAGCTCGCACTCGACGTGTGGCGGATTCGTTTCGTGGTCGTGGCGGACCAGAAGTCCGTCGCGTTGCATGTCCCGCAGGGTTTGGGTGAGCACCTTCAGGGTGATCGGGGTCAGTTGAGCACGTAGCAACCCCACCAATTACTTCAAAATACTCCCCAGCGCCATCCGTCTCCAGCACCGCCCAGGACAACCCCAGGAACCGGGATGGGTAGGAACCCCCCCGCAACAATGCGTCGACGGCTTGTCACCGGCCCCACAGGCAGCAGGCACCCGCAGCGCTAGTGGGCCGCAGCGCACCTGCGGCCGGGACCCGCGCCTCCGCCCTGTTTCCCCAGTTCACGGTAAGTTTCGGGAAGCGACGGGAACCACGGGACATCTAGAACCCCTGCGTGGGGGGTCAGGGGTTCGAGTCCCCTTAGCTCCACCACGAACGTGCAGGTCACGGCTATGATGCTATCTCACTTGAGTAGCCATCAACAGTACGTATCAACACC
>NZ_JBSGEZ010000119.1:0-12438 GCF_053603155.1 Nocardia sp. NPDC004260
GCGCCAACCACGTTGTTCTCCGTGCGGCCCGGCCCGGGGAACTGGGTGTGCTTCTGGTACCACACCAGCGCCACGTGCGCGGCGATCAACGCCAGGATGATGCCGGGGAACAGCAGCACGTGCGCGATGTAGAGCCGCGGAATGATGATCTCGCCGGGGAAGTCACCACCGAAGATCAGCCAGTGCATCCAGGTACCGACGATCGGGATGCTCATGGTGATACCGCCGAACGCGGCCCGCAGGCCGGTGCCGGAGAGCAGGTCGTCGGGCAGCGAGTAACCGAAGAAGCCCTCGAACATCGCCAGGATCAGCAGCAGCGAGCCGATCACCCAGTTCGCCTCACGCGGCTTGCGGAACGCGCCGGTGAAGAAGATACGGAACAGGTGGATGATGATCGACGCCGCGAACAGCAGGGCCGCCCAGTGGTGGACCTGCCGGACGAACAGACCGCCGCGGACCTCGAAGGTGATGTTCAGCGCGGTCTCGTAGGCGCGCGACATGGTCACGCCGCGCAGCGGCTGGTAGGCGCCGTTGTAGACGACCTCGCTCATCGAGGGATCGAAGAACAAGGTCAGGTAGACGCCCGACAGCAGCAGGATGATGAAGCTGTAGAGCGCGATCTCGCCGAGCAGAAACGACCAATGCGTCGGGAAGACCTTGTTGATCGACCGCTTCATGAACGCGGCGGCGCGGTAGCGCTCGTCCGCCTCGCTGGCTTGGGCTGCGACTGAAGGACTCATGAACGGCGCTCCCAGTAGGCCGGGCCGAGCGGCTCGATGAAGTCGCCGTTGGCGACCAGGAAGCCCTCAGCGTTGACGGTGATCGGCAGCTGCGGCAGCGCGCGAGCGGCGGGACCGAAGACCGGCTTGCCCCACTCGGTCGCGGAGAACTGCGACTGGTGGCATGGGCACAGGATCCGGTTGGTCTGCTGCTCGAACAGCGAGGTCGGGCAGCCGAGGTGGGTGCAGATCTTCGAGTAGGCGAAGTAGTCGCCGAAGTTGAAGCTCTCCTGACCCTTGCGCTTGATCGCCTTCTGCGCGTCCTCGGTACGCAGGCGGATCAGCATGACGGCGTTGCGGATGCCGCGCAGCGACTGCAGGGTCGCGTGCTCGTCACCGCGCCACTTCTCCTTCCACGGAAACACCGTCTCCATGGCGCCGGCGTCCAGGTCCTCCGGACGCACCAGCACCACGTCCTCCGGGCGACCGGTGTCGCGGCGGATGTAGATGGTCTCGCCCGGGTAGTCCGGGGTCCAGCCGGAGACCCACAGCGGCGACTTGTCGCCCTTGGCCCACGGGTTCTTGATCAGACCGCCGACGAACACCAGCAGCGCGCCGACGCCGAGTACGCCCACGCCGGCACCCGCGGTGCGGGTGATCATCTTGCGGCGGCCGAGCGTGGAGGTGTCCAGCGCGTCCTGCAGCTCGGCGACCAGGGTGCGGCGCTCGATCTCCGGCGACGGACCGTCGTGCCGCTCCTGGATGGAGAGTTCGGCGGGGATGAACAGCTTGCGGATCAGCACCACCGCGACGCCGATGACCAGCACCGAGATGCCGAAGGTCAGGCCGACCAGCGGGGTGAACAGCGAGTAGAGCCCGTGGCCCTCCTCGTCCTTGGCCTTGAACTCCCACGGCCAGAACAGGAACACACCGACCAGCGCCGCGGCCGCGATGCCGGACACGGCGAACCAGAAGGTGACCGCGCGCTCGGCGCGCTTCTCCGCCCGGGTCCCGGGGATCGGGAAGCGCTCGCGGCGGTAGGCGACCTCGACGCCGTCGCGCTCGGTACCGAGCTTGACCAGCTCGTCGCGCGACATCTTGTCGAGGTCCGCCTCGGTGGGCTCCGCCGGGCTGGCGTTCACCGACTGCTCCTTCGACAGATGCGCGTCGTGGCCCTCATCCGGCCGACCCATGTCGTCTCGCTCCTTCTCGCTATTGCTCATGACCTGGATCCGATCCACATCGCGGCGCCGACGACGAGCGTGATGCCGACCACCCAGATGGCCAGGCCCTCGGTCGCGGGACCGAACCCGCCGAGATCCCAGCCGCCCGGGCTGTGCTCCTCGGTCGCGTTCTTGACGTAGGCGATGATGTCGCGCTTCTCCTCCGCGCTCAGCTGGCGATCGGAGAACTTCGGCATGTTCTGCGGGCCGGTGATCATCGCGGCGTAGATCTGCTGTTCGCTCGCCGGTTCCAGCGGCGGCGCGAACTTACCGGAGGACAGCGCGCCGCCGCGTCCGGTGAAGTTGTGGCAGGACGCGCAGTTCATGCGGAACAGCTCCGAGCCGCGGGCGATGTCGTCGCCGCGCATCGACTCCTGGGCGATCTCGCCGTTCGCGTCGCGGACGACGGTCGGACCGCCGCCGTGAGCAGCCACGAACGCGCTCAGCGCGTCGGTCTGGTGGGCGTCGAACTTCGGCGGCTTGCGCTGCGCCTGGGCCTCGTTACGGGCCATCGGCATGCGGCCGGAGGACACCTGGAAGTAGACCGCGGCCTCGCCGACGCCGATCAGGCTGGGACCGCGGTCGGCCACACCCTGCAGGTTCGCGCCGTGGCAGGTGATGCAGGACGTGTCGTAGAGCTGCTCGCCCTCGCGGATGAGCGCGGACTGGTCCTCGTGCGCGGTGGCCCGCTGCGGGTCCGGCGTGAGGGCCGATGCCAGGAAGCCTGCTCCGACGAGGCCCACCAGCAGCGCAAGTCCGCCCGCGATGCGACGGCGAACGCGCCGCTGCCTGCGCGTCTTGCTGGCCTGGCCGTTCCCGGGGCTGGCGGGCTCTGGCGCTGACGGGGGAGATGAACTCATCTGTGTCCCTTTGGAGTAGACGGAACCGACTTGTGCGAAAGATCTCGGGTCGCGCCGCGCCCGGCGAGGCGGCGCGGCGACCACGATCAGCGGACGAAGTAGATCGTGGCGAACAACCCGATCCACACGATGTCGACGAAGTGCCAGTAGTAGGAGACGACGATCGCGGCGGTGGCCTGCGCAGGGGTGAACTTGCTGACCTTGGTGCGCAGCAGCAGGAACACGAACGCGATCAGACCGCCGATGACGTGCAGACCGTGGAAGCCGGTGGTGATGAAGAACACCGAGCCGTAGGAGCTGCTGGAGATCGTGGTGCCCTCGTGCGCGAGGTTCATGTACTCGTAGCCCTGGCCGCCGACGAAGAACGCGCCCATGATCAGGGTGATGACGTACCAGCGGCGCAGGCCGAACACGTCGCCCTTCTCCGCGGCGAACACGCCCATCTGGCAGGTGAACGACGACGCGACCAGCACGGTCGTGACCGGCACTGCGAGCTTCAGGTTCAGCTCGGTCGGCTCCGGCGGCCAGTTACCGTGCGCCTGGGCGCGGGCGACGAAGTACATCGCGAACAGGCCGGCGAAGAACATCAGCTCGCTCGACAGCCAGATGATGGTACCGACGCTGACCATGTTGGGCCGGTTCAGCGAATGCACACGCTGAGTAATGGCCGATCCTGGGGTCCCTACTGCGGTCGTCACGGGGGTAAGTATGACTCGTCGTAGTACGACGGCAGTACCCGGGTACGAAACTCGTTCCTCCGTGTCTGAAAACGCAGGGAAGAGCGGGCTCTCGACCAGGCAGGGCCGGTACGAGCCGGATGCGCGAGCCGGGAACGAGTCGCACGCGCGGACGAACGCCCGGCCAGCATGACAGGCGAGGGTAAGGAGAAGCTGAGATGAAGGTGAAGGCGACGCCGGGACTGTGGCGGCGGCTGTTCCGGCGGGACCGGGACACCGCTCTCGACCCGGACCGAGCGGACCTGGTCGTGGTCGCGTCGAGCTTCGACGACGCGGAGGCGTGTTCGGCCGCGCTGGCGCGCGCGACCGGGCTGGCACCGGATGCTCCCGCAGTGCTACGGCATCACCTGCGCATCCCGCCCCGGCACGTGCGGGCCGTCTGCGCGATCGCCGCGCAGGACGGCTACTCCCCCGCACCGCAGGTGAGCGGCCCGGGCACCGACGAGTTCGAGCCGGTGATCCTGCGGCGCGTGCAACGGCTCGACGCCCTGCACTGCTCCCAAGAACGTTCTCGCATGGCAGGTCTCGCCCAGCGTCACGACGGCCACGCGGACGGCTGGGACGCCCTGCAACCGGGCCCCCAGCCGTAACGACCCGTCTTCCGGCCCACGCCTCATGCGGCCACAACTCCCGCGCGCCCCGAAGAAGGCGCAATCACAACCCGAACCGCGCACCCGCGCCGAGGGCTTCGCCACCAACGCGCCCAGCGCACCCCGACCACAGGTTTCGAGCGGAGCGAGACCGACCATCCGCCGTTCGCGGCCCGGCTCGCGTCCGAGCGGCCGCCGCGTACGCGACGAAGGAGCAAGCGGCGGTCACTCGGGCGCGAGCCATAAGGGGGCCGCGAACACCCAGCGCCGCAGGCGCTGGAAAAACCGACACAGCCCGGCTCGCGTCCGAGTGGCCGCCGCGTACGCGACGAAGGAGCAAGCGGCGGTCACTCGGGCGCGAGCCACGAGGGGGCCGCGAACACCCAGCGCCGCAGGCGCTGGAAAGACAAACACAGCTAGGCTGCTTGCGGACAAACTGGTGTGCGAACCAGTGTGACGGGAGAAGTGTGGAATGAGCGTGCGCAGCTGGCCCCAGGTGCTCGGAACCCTCGCCGACGGTGGCGACCTGGCCGCGGACGACACGGCGTGGGCGATGAGCGAGATCATGTCCGACAACGCCACCCCCGCGCAGATCGCCGCGTTCGGCGTCGCCATGAAGATCAAGGGACCCACGCCCGCCGAGCTGACCGGCCTGGCCACCGGCATGCTCGAGCACGCCAGGCTGGTGCGGATCGATGGCGACGCGGTCGACATCGTCGGCACCGGCGGTGACCGGTCCGGCTCGGTGAACATCTCCACCATGTCCTCGATCGTGGTGTCCGCGGCCGGGGTGCCCGTGGTCAAGCACGGAAACCGGGCCGCATCGTCGAAGAGCGGCGGCGCCGATGTGCTGGAGGCGCTGGGCGTGAAGCTCGCGCTCGGTCCCGAGGCGGTGGCTCGCTGCGTGCGGGAAGTCGGCATCGGTTTCTGCTTCGCGGCCGTGTTCCATCCCGCCCTGAGGTACGCGGGCGCGGCGCGCAGCCAGATCGGCATCCCGACCGTCTTCAACGTACTGGGGCCGCTGACCAACCCCGCGCAGCCGCGCGCCGGGCTGGTCGGCTGCGCGTTCGCCGACCTGCTGCCCGTGATCGCGGGCGTGTTCGCCGAACGCGGCGCGAGCGCGCTGGTGGTGCGCGGCAACGACGGCCTCGACGAGATCACCACCTCGGACACCACCGAGGCGTGGATCGTGTCGGGCGGACGAACGCGCCAGACCACCATCGATCCGACCCGCATCGGCATCCCACGGGTGGATCTGGACGCGCTGCGCGGCGGCGACAGCGAGGTGAACGCGGGCGTGGCCCGCGACGTGCTCGCCGGTCGCGGTGGCGCGGTCCGGGACGCGGTCCTGCTGAATTCGGCCGCCGCGATCATGACCTACGACTGGTCGCGCGGCGTGGGCGATCCGGACGCCGACCTGCACGCCGCGCTCGCGGCGGGCGTCGAGCGCGCCGCCGAGGCGATCGACACGGGCGCCGCCACCGCGTTGCTGGAGCGCTGGGCGAAGCTGACGCAGACACTCGGCGACAACTGACCCAGGATGGCTCGGTGCCCGGCTCGTGCACGCTGCCGCGGCTTCGGCGCCGACCTGGCCGTACCGATGATGCTTTCCGATATCGCCGCCGGGGCGTGCGCCGACACGCTGACCTGAGCGAGGGCCGCGGCCGGGATCGTCGCGGCCGGTAACGTCGGCCGGGCAATTCGGCGCATGCCGAGTCGGGCACCGCGCCGATCGGTTCGACCGACGAGGAGCACCGACATGCGACTTTTTGTTCCGCTACTCGCCGTCCTCGCCACCGCAGGCATCGCCGCCGCCCCAGGAGCGAACGCGGCCGGAGGCGTTTTGGTCGCCGACGGCGTCGTGTACGAGAACCCGGTCGGCTGTGTCGAGGTCGGCGACGGGTCCGACGTGGAGATCCGCAACCGCACCGATGGCGTCGCGCACTTGTACGAGTCGCCGGACTGCTCGGGCGACGTCGTCGTGCTGCCACCGAACGACGGTGCCTATTTCGCCGTGCGCAGTGTCCGGGTGCGGGACTGAGGCACTATTCGCCGAGCGAGAACGCCGCCTCCACTTCGGCGCGCGAATACGACTTGAACGCGATATGGGTCGTGGTGCGCAGGACACCCGGTGTCTTGTCGATCCGGCCGGTCACCACATCGGCGATCTGCTCGTGGTCACGTACCCGCACGATCGCGATCAGGTCCACGTCACCCGCGCAGGAGTAGACCTCGGCGACGCCGTCGGTGTCCGCGACCGCCTGCGCGGTCTCCGGGATGCGGCCGTTGTCGGCGTGAATCAAGACGATCGCGGTAATCATGACGCTCAGCCTAAGCGGTCCAGATAACCTTCCTCGGTCGGTTGGGCGCGGACCGCCGCGTCGGCCAGTTCCGCCCAGCCCAGCCAGCGTGCCGCGCCGAAGAGCGGCTCGTGATACCCGTCCGTGGTCCGCACGATGCGGACCCCGGGCCGGGCCAGCCAGCGTACGACCAGCGCCACTTCCTCGGGGGACGCGCCGCGTAAAGGCGGGGCGTTCTCGACCGGAGACCTGTCGTGGTCCGGCACGTGTGGTCCGGCGACCCCGGCCGGAACCACTGTTTCGGCGGCGGCGACGATCTGCTCCACGATGGGCATCGGCGGCACGCCCCTCGGGGCGGTGCCGGAACCGGCCAGGCGGCCGTACCGGATGACCGCGAACTCCCACCCGCCGTCGCCGTCGGGATGCGCGGCGATCAGCTCGGCGATGCGCGCCACCGCGGCCAGTCGCTGGGTGCGCCGCAGCGCGCGCACCACTCGCGCCGCACGATCGCGCAGCCGCGCCGCCGCCTCGAAATGTTCCGCGCGCGAATGAGTTTCGATGCGGTCGAGCATGAACCGGATCGGCGCGTCGCTGCGCCCGGCGAACAACGCGCGCACGAGCGCGGGCGCGGGCGCGTACTGCGCCGTGTCCAGCGGCTTTCCCTCGGAGCCCGCCGGACATCCGCCGACCAGGGCGGGCGGGCACTCGTGCACCGCCTTCCCGGACAGCCGTGCCGTGCAGGTGCGCAACCCGGTGAATTCGGCGACGATCACGCCCAGATCGGCGGCGTCGTTGCGGGAGTGGAACGGCCCCAACGCGTCCCGGCCGGGGTCGCGCACCACCGAGAACCGCGGGAACGGCTCGTCGGTGAGAGTGAGCCACCAGACCCGTTTCGGGAATTTCGACCGGCGGTTGTAGGGCGGGGTGTGCGCCACCAACAGCCGCAGTTCGCGCACCCCCGCCTCGAGCGCGTGCGCGCACACCACGTGGTCGACCCGAATCGCCAGCGAGACCATCTCTTTCATCCGCCCCCTGGTCTCGGAACCGGTGAAGTAGTTACGGACGCGGCGGCGCAGATTCACAGCCGTGCCTATATATAGGACTTCGTCCGAAGGACCGCGGAACAGATACACCCCCGGAGCGGCGGGGAGATCGGCCGCGAGAACGCGCTTGGAGCGCTGCCGGGGCGTGACGTCGGGCAGGTAGTCGAGCAGCTCGGTGAGACTGTGGACGCCTTGGTTCCCCACCCGCGCGATCAGGGCGTGCAGCACGTCGACGGTCGCGCGCGCGTCTTGCAGTGCCCGGTGCGTCGGCTGCGTGGTGGCACCGAGCAGCCGGGCCAGCGAACCCAGCCGCACGGAAGGCGCCTCGTCGCGCCCGAGCACCCGTCGCGCCAGCTTCACGGTGCACAGCACCTGCGCGGCCGGCCAGGCGGTGTCGCACTGCGCCGCGGCGGCGCGCAGGAACGCCATGTCGAACCGTGCGTTGTGCGCGACCAGCACCGCGCCCGCGGCGAACTCCAAGAAGCCGGGCAGCACCGCCTCGATGCGCGGCGCGGCGTACACCATCGCGGTGGTGATGCCCGTGACGTGCACGATCGCGGGCGGTATCGCTCGACCAGGGTTGACCAGTGTCGCGAATTCGCCGAGCACCTCCCCGCCGCGCACCTTCACCGCTCCGATCTCGGTGATGCCGTCGGCCCCGGGACTGGTCCCGGTGGTCTCCAGGTCCACGACCACGAAAGTGGTGTCGTACAAGGGAGTGTCGAGCTCGTCGAAAGCCAGCTGCTGGACGGCCGGGCGCGGCACGGGATCGGACACGGCGAGCAGCGTAGAGCCACGGTCCGACAGGAACCGGGCAAGCGAATACGCCCCGAAATGTCCGAATGACACCGTGGAGATTCCGGGGCGATACCCGGGAAATGATCTAGAAATGCAGAAAAGAGACTCGGATCACATAAGGTTCAAAACTGTATCAAACATTGCGGCGAGTCCCGCGAAAAGCGATCTCCCACCCTCGGGCGTGTCGACTACCCCTCGCTCTACGGTGTACGAACGACCGACCATATCAGAACCTATGGCGCATTACCCGCCACCACCTGGGGAAATACCCGAGGAACCCACCCGGGGTAGGTGACCGGCCCACCCCGCCGCGCGACCCTGCTCGAACACGCGCTCTCGCACGATTACCCCGCCGTTATCTTTTCGTGATTCGGTGGGACGCATCTCACATCCATTCGCCGGTGAAATTGTTGAGCAACCCCATTTCGCTTCGCCCACGCTTTACAAACGACCGTGATGTGTTCGTAACCTTTTCGAGACCTCACGGAGTCCGCCGCGCCGACCGGTGCGGCGCCGACGAAGTCCGCGGCACCACCGGGTGCGGCGTCGTGAGGCAGATTGGGAGTACCGCATCATGACGACCAACGCCGCCAAGCGTCAGGCGAAGCGCGCTGTTGCCGCCGGAGCCGTCGGCGCTGCCACCATCGGCGCCTTCCTGCTGCCCGCAGCCCCCGCGTCGGCCCAGCCGGTGACCGTCCCCGGCGTGGGAACCTTCGACGTTCCGAACGAGCTGCCGGTCCCGCCGGGCGTCCCGGGCCTCGAGCTGCCCGGCCCCGCTCCCCTGCCCTTCGCCGCACCCAAGGCCTCCGGCGACATCGCGCTGGACGCCGCCCTGAGCAAGGTCGGCTCGCCGTACGTCTACGGCGCAGCGGGCCCGGACGCGTTCGACTGCTCCGGCCTGGTCCAGTGGTCCTACCGCCAGGCGGGCATCGAACTGCCCCGCACCAGCGGCGCCCAGCTCGCCGCGGGCAGCCCCGTGTCCCTGGACGATCTGCGCCCTGGCGACCTCGTCTCGTTCTACGGCGGCGGCCACTCCGGCCTCTACGCCGGTGACGGCAACGTCGTGCACGCGTCCACCTCGGGCCAGCCCGTGAAGGTGGCGCCGATCTCCTCCATGCCGATCGCAGGCGCTCGCCGCTTCTGAGAAGCAGCTGGTCGGGCCGCGAGATCGCGGCCCGACCGCACCACGGCCCTGTGATCAATTCGTCCTCTACTGGACATCGATGAGGGCCGTTCCGTAACCTAACCGAGACCTTCCACCGATTACCCCGGGTTCGCCCGGTGCAAACCTCGGGGTTCGTCGAAGGCTTCCGCGTCGGTTTCGCGAGAGATCGCTGCACGAGAGAACGGGGCACCGCGGGCTGTGGCTGAGCATCACCGGGGACAGCAGACCAAACGTCTGGTGGGAGGGACGCTGGCAGCCGGATTGCTGGCCGCCGGTCTCTACGGCGGCGGCCCGGCCGGAGCGGATCCGGTGGCGCTTCCCTCCACCGCCACGGAGGCGGTGCAGCGGATGATCGATCTGTCTCGCCAGTCCGAACAGCTCAACCAGCAAGCTCTGGGCGTGGAAGCCGAGTTGGACGCGAAGCTCGCCGTCCAGCGTGACGCCGACGCTCGGCTGGCCGCCAGCACCGACCTGGTGAACCAAGCCAAGGACGAGATCCGCCGGTATCGGCCGGTCATCGACCGCACCGCGATCGCCGCCTACCAGGGCGCTCGCACCAATCGCCTGTTCGCCGTGCTGGTCAGCGACTCACCGCAGCAACTGCTCGACCAGATGTCCACGCTGGACGTGGTGTCCGCGCAGACCTCCGAGCAACTCGACCACTACTCGAAGGCCACCGACGCCGCGACCGCCGCCGAATCGGCGGCCCGCACCGCCGCCGACGCCGCCCGTTCCGCCGCGCAGAAAGCCGAGGCGGTGCGCATCGAACTGGAGCACAAGCGCAGCGACCTCGGCGGCGCCATCGCCCAGGTGGTGCAGGCCTGGGGATCGCTGTCGGCCAAGGACAAGTCGGCCCTCGCCGGATCGCCGTTCCCGCCCGGCTTCGACCGGGACAGTCTCTTGCAGGGCCTCGTCCCCGGCAGCGGGACCAGCGCGCTGGCGGCCGGGCTCACCCGGATCGGCGACCCTTACGTCTGGGGCGCCACCGGTCCGGACCAGTTCGACTGCTCCGGCCTCGTCCAATGGGCGTTCAAGCAGGTCGGCAAGAACGTGCCTCGGACGAGCTCGCAACAGGCCACCTACGGCACACCCGTGGCCAAGGAGGATCTGCAGCCCGGCGACGTCGTGTTCTTCTACTCCGACATCTCGCACGTCGGCATCTACGCGGGCAACGGCCTCATGCTGCACGCATCCACCTTCGGCGTGCCCGTCGCGGTCGCACCCATGAGCTCGACGCCGTTCCACTCGGCTCGGCGATACTAGAGGCCGTGAGCGAGCCAACCAGCGGCACCGCAGTACTCGAAGCCCAACCAACCCGCGACGGGCAACGGTGACCCGCTCGCGCGGGCGGCGCGGCGCCTACCCCGTCGGCCGCACAGCCGTATCCCCTGCCGGGGCGCGCCGATGAACGGCATGCGGAGATTACGCGCGTGGTGCTCGGCCCGGCGACGCTTCGAGTTCTGTCTCACCGTCGCGATGGTGGTGGCGCTCACCGGCGTGTGCGTCGCGCTGATCATGTTGCCGAACACGGTGCTGCCGAAACTGCGGGCCGCGGAGCCGGGAGCGACCGAGGCGGTGGGTCAGGCGGCGGCCGCCGATCCCCGGCTGGCCGAGGTGCGGCGCATCGTCGAACCGTTCGGATCGATCATCGCCCGTCAGGTGCCGACCGGAGACGGGGGACGATCCCTGGTCGTCGGCCATCCCGACCAGCGGATCGAAATCGACGTGCTGGAACGTGAACTCGCCGAGGCCACCGCCGCGGTGACCGAGGTCTGGGGTCCCGGCTGGGCGCAGTCCGCGCTGGTCGTCGTCGCCTCGTCGCCCTCCGAGTTCGCGGCCCTGCTGCGCTCACCCGGTCTCCTGCCGGCCGAAGTCGCCGCCGCCTCCGTCGCCGACCCGTTCACGGCGGGCAGTCGGCCCACCGGCCAGCGCGTCGTCTTCGGTCCCGACACCGGACGCCGCCTCGATCCCGAGGGCATGGCCACCCTGCTGCGGCATGAACTCACCCACATCGCCGCTCGCGCCGACACCGTCGACGGTGCCCCGCTGTGGATGCTGGAAGGGTTCGCCGACTACACCGCGCACCACGGGGAGGACCAGCGGTTCTCCGACATCGCTCCCACGCTCACCGCGCATGCCCACGCGGGCCGGATCCCCGAGGATCTGCCGCCCGACACCGACTTCTCCGGCTCCGACGCCGCCTTCACATACGAAAAGGCCTGGTCGATCTGCGCCTTCGTCGCCGAGAAGTACGACCGAGCCCGCCTCGTCCAGCTCTATCACCGCATCGCGGCGGGCAAACAGGACCCCACCACCGAAGACGGCATCCTCCGCGAAGTCCTCGGCACCCCCCGCGCCGATTTCGTCGACGACTGGCGCGAGTGGCTCCGAACCCGAACCGCCTGACCTCCTACCGACAGCCGCGAGCGCACCGGTGCGGCACCCGTTACGCGGGGTCAGCGGACGTCGGTGCGGAATAGGAAGGCGTCGCGTGGCGACTGGAGTCGGCCTGCTGCCGCTGCGGCTCGGCCTGCGCGCCGGTGGGACGTGTGGCGCAATCACGACAACCCCGGCGACGATCCCAGCGGCCCGATCCACGGCAGCGCTCCCACAGTCCTGTCGTCGCAGGCGGTCAGCGGGTCACCCTCGCCGTCGGCGGTGACCGTACTCACCGAAAGCGGCATTTTCGCCCGGTGACCACCGCCCCCGGTGCCGCTCATCGTGTCGACCCCCGCAACACCCTCAACGGTGAACGACCGACCTTCTCCCTCGCTGCCACCCGCATGCACACGGCTCGGTGTGCACAGCCGGACGCGCCCCGCGCACCTCGACCACGTCTTTCGAGCGAAGCGAGACCGAGCCTGTTCCGTTCGCGGCCCGGCTCGCGTGTGCGCGGCCGTCGCGTAGACGACGAAGGAGCAATCCCGGGCGGTCAGCGTGACCAGCACGGCGGTGTCGTCGCGATTGGTGGCGACCACCACCGAGTCGGCGTGCTGCACACCG
>NZ_JBSGEZ010000120.1:0-12377 GCF_053603155.1 Nocardia sp. NPDC004260
GATCGGCCAGCGCGTGGCTCACGGACACGAAGGGCGACGGACCCGCGCTGCTGTCCCACATGTGTTGCGCGACCCGACTGATGGCATACTCCGGATCATTCTGCATGCGCTGAACCTGGCGTTTGAATTCCTCGGGGTCGGCTCGGAACAGGGCTGGCTGCTGCGCTTCGGGAGTGCCGTTGTGGAACCGCCATACCCGGATGAACTCGGGGCCCTCGATGGCGGGCCGCGGAACTTGCTTCGGGCCTTCGATACCGGTGCGCCGGAAGACAGGTGAATAACCTTTTCCCGGAGGCCCCCCGAGGGCTACGACGCGTGGTATCGCCATCAGCTCGGGGCCGCCGAAACCAATGCCCCGTCGGTATTCATCACGCATGACATAGCTGAGTGCCCGTTGCTGCTCGGGGGCGAACACTTCGTCTACCAGTTCATGGGCCGAGCCGTATCCCCGCAGGTGTTTGTCGGGCAGCCATAGCATCAACCGGAGCAGTTTCACTTGCCTGGGATTCAAGAGGGAGGCGAGGGTCCGCAGCGCTGTGGTCGTGTCCGGTCCGACGCCCTCGGCCACAGCCACCACAGGAGCCCATTCAGCCAGGCAAGCTGTCCCAAGGAGGTCGAGCACCATGTTCACGTCATTGCCGACCCGTGGCTTCCTGTCCCACCACCGCTCCAGCTCCGCCTCGGGTACCTCGCGCTGCCCGGAGAATATCTGTTTAACCAGTGGCCAGCATTCGGGTGCCAACAATTGTCCCCCGCGTATGATCAAATCCGGGTCTGATGTAAGTGCCGCCCGAACGAACGGTGTGGCGACCTTCGACATCACAACATGGTGGAACTCGGACGCCTGTGCTGCGGTGAAACCCATGATCGCGAGGACCTCGCGCGAGGCGAGGCCCGCGAGCCGCATCCGCAGGTAATCGGCCTGATCCTGGGGGAGGCCATCTATGGCAGACCGTAGGGCCGACACTACCGCCACAGCCGGGGGGCCCGGGACCATCCTGGTGGACCCTGACTCGGAAAACCAGGTGGGTAGCCAATCCCTTGGGACCGATACGGTTGCGGGATCGCCGGCCAGGACACGTTCACCGGGGTCGAGGAGGTAGGCTTCGGCTCGCCGCCGCAGCGCAGCGTTCCCCCGCACAGATCCACGCACTTTCGCCAAAGCGCTCGCCAACGCCGGGCGTTCGGATTCGGGAATCGGCTTCCCGAGCCGCAATCGCTGTAGCACTTGCTGCTCTTCGAGCGTCTGATCAGAAAAGGAAAAGGCTCTCTCAGGTGTGGTAACGGCGGCCGATGGACTGATCATTTCAGCGTTGGCGATCGCGCCGACCACGGCCCTAACCGTGTCGAGTACCACCTCGTCGTCGAACCCCTTTTGCCGCAGCGACTCCGGCTGTCTGGACAGCAGATCCACCACCTGGCGGCGGCCCGGGCTCATTCCGTCTACCACACGCGCCAGAACTGCCGCGTTCGCATCCGCCAAATGCGGTTCGAGCACGGCGCGCTCGGCCTTGTCGAGCGCCGACAGCAGCCCGTGGCGCGCACGACCTGCCCAGTCCACGGGGTTGCTTGCCACCTCCATCGCCAGCCCGGTCAGCCATGCGGCCGGATCGGAGGAGTGGTCACGCAGCGGCATACGTTTGCGGGCCAACTCCCGGACTTCATAGACCAGGGCATACACCAGCGCGGTATCGGTATACGACCGTGCCGCCTCCGCCAATACAGCCCCGAAATGCCGTTGCCACAATTCATCGAACGTGGGGACGTGCGCATGTTTGTCGATGCCGGCGACGGCGGGCATCCAGTCCCTGCGGGTGAAGACGTCTTCGGGCTGGTCCTGCGCGTCGACTGTAGTGCCGCGCCTGCCAGCCTCGGGCAGTTCGTCTGTCAGTTCGGTGACGATGGGGGAGATCGGCGCGCCGTCGGCCTCCAATTTCACCACACTGACCGCTTGGACGGATCCGGCGTTGCGGGGGTCGAACCGGACGGGACGTTCGTAACGGTAGGGATCGACCACCAGTGGTGTGCCGCGCCAGTTGACGACGAGGTATGTGTGCGCCGAGTCGGGGCCGAGCTTGTCCATGACCACCGCGCTGCGGCCGTGATGGTTCGCGCGCTGTGTCGCGCCCGCGGGTCCTGGCTCGTCCTCGTGTAGGCCGAACAGAAACTTTTCTACCTGCTGATGACCTGCCTGGCCACCGCCGGGTAAAGGTTCGCCGTGTCCGCCGAGCACCCACGACCACGCAGACGGATCGACATGCGTCTCACCTGGTCGCACCCGGGGAATTCCTGTGACCCGTTTGTTGCCCAGTGTCGTCTGCAGATCGCGCAATTGCAGCGCTGTCACCATCGCGCACGCCGTGTCGTCCAGTGCCGGTGTGTCCGAACGGATTGGTGGACTCACCTCACCCGCGGCGGCAGCGTCCAGCAGCCGCGCCAGTTGCGGCGCGGCCGCCCGATCGAGAACCTTCGCTGCTGACCGCAATTTGGAGACTTCTGCGGCGTCGTCTGGTGCTTGCTCGGCCTGCCACAGCGCCATCTCTACCTCCTGGCGCCTCATGAGTCCCGGCACGTCGAACACCGATGTATCGTGGCGGCTGACCGCCGGTACCCCGGCGGGCCTCTTCGACCACGGTGTTGTGAGCGGCGCGGTCCGCCTTGCCCACCGCGTTGGTGATCGGGTCGGCGCGGGGCGAGATCGGGACGTCGATCCTTGAGATCTACGCTTGCTGTGTCCGGTCGCAGGCGACCACGGCGTCGTGCCTGTGAGGGGATCAATCTGCTCGACGGGGTTTTGGAGGCCTGTTTCGCTGGAGTGGTCTGCCACGTGCTCGGGAGTCGCGTGGCCATGCGGTGACGGTTCGGTCGTGGGCGGTAGCGCCACGGCGCTTTGCGCATGTTGATCGGGTGGAGGCTGGTGGTGTGACTGTGTCTCCGGCGGGTCGAGGGTGGTAAGAGCCTGGGCTGGGTCGGTGGGGTCTGCCGTGGCCGGTGCGCGGCTTTGGTGTCCGCCGACCGTTTCCGGATGCTCAGGGATCGAATCCCATACTGGGCTGGGTTGCAGCGCTGTCAGGTTGAGGTGCGCCATGTCGTGCAGGACCTGCGCCAGCAACTGGTGGGTGGTGGGTGGTGGCTGGCGCGGCAATGCGGCGATGTCGGGGTCGGCTGCGCTGGTGTGTTCGGGCGCAGGGATCGTCGTGGTGTCGTGTGTGGTGTGCCGCGGCGGGTGCTCGCTGTCGCTGTGGCCGGGGAGCATGTCGGGTTGGGGGGTCTGGTGGTGGCTGTTCGTCGTTGCTGGCTCCGGTGCGGGCGCTATTGGCGTCCGGGTGTTTCCGGGAGTGGTAGCCGCGGGCCCTGTGGTGTCGATGGGGCCTTGTGGGTTGATGAGCGCGGTGGTGTTGAGCTGCAGGAATTGGGTTTTCAGTCGTTCGAGGGATTGCTGCTGCAGGGCGGATACCAGGCCGTGCATCTGGTTGCCGGCATGGTCGAGAGCGGTTCGGTGGTGGTCGCTGGGGTCGTTGTGGTAGGCGGTGGCGGTGTCGCGGTAGTGGGTGATGACCAGCTGTGCGTTCGGGTGGTTGAACAGGGCGTCGTCGGAGGCGGAGTAGTGGTAGACGCGGCCGCGTTGGCCGTTGCGGGCGACGCGGTTTTCGGCCTGGGCGTCGACGTCTCTGGATACCGGAGAGTATCCGTAGAGGTGGGCGACCATACCGCCGGCGTCGGCGACGTCGTCGTGGACTTTGTAGTCGTTGCCGCGGGCGCCCTGCATGTTGATGATGGTGATCTTTCCGGCTTCGCCGGCAGTGTCGACGATCTCGTGTAGCCGCTGCTCCCAGTGGATTCCTTGGTCGAGGATCCATTTCGCATCGACCGCGCGGATCGACTCGGGGGGTAGGTGGCCCTGCAGTGCGGCGGCGATTCTGGCGACATCACTGTTGCGGTGTGTGAGCACCAGTTGCGGCAGATTGTCCGTGTGCAGTGTGTGCAGGACATTGCCGATGAGCGCGGCCTGCTTCTCGTGTTGATCGTGCAGGAAGAGCGCGTCACTGTATTGGAGGCGATGTTGTTTGGTGCGGGGGATGGCGACAGCCTCGCCGGTGCCGTACACCGTCGAGATGGTGTCGGCGACGTTCATGACGGTGCCGGAGGTGCCGGTGAGCGATTGGACCCGCCGCTGTAGTACCTCACGGAGGGTGGTGCTTTTCGAGGTCTCCGAGTTGCCGTGGATCGTGATGGTGTGTTCGAGTCCGGCGGCGTCGTATTTCTTCGCCATCGCGGCTTCGATCGCGGGCGCGATGTCGTGCCAGCGGCTTTCGGTCGCGGTGCGGGGATCTCGCATCACCTTGTGCGAGAACTGATCGATGATGACGGGGCGGCCGTCGTGCATGAGGAAGTGATCGCCTTCGACGAAGTCGCCCAGCGCGACCGCGGCGGCGGCGTTGATCCGCCGCACGTCGTCCTCGGTCATCCGGCCTTTCCACAGCCGCTGTGCCTTCGTCACGCCCTCGCCGGTCAACCGGGCCGCGGAGCGGGGTAGCGCCGGGTTGCGGCCGAAGTCGGCCTCGGTCAGTGATTTGGAGGCGAACGCATGGTCGACGAAATCGCGGGCCGCGGCGATCGCCTGTGCTGTGGGGGTGCTCGCCGGGTGCACAGCGCCGTCGCTGATCACATAGGTCGGGTTCATGTAGAACAGCGCCGCGTCGATCTCGTCGATCGTCGCAGTCGTGAACGAGATTTCATCCAAGTGGCCGCGGAGTTCGGCGAATCCGAGCGCGTCCTGTGTGGCGATGTAGACCGTCGGTTCTCCAGGCTGTGGCGCCGGGACGGGCCGGTCGGGGTCTATCCGCAGGAACTTCACGCCGGACTCGCCGAATATCGCTGTGTTCTCGGCGAAGGCTTCATAAGCCAGCGGATCGGAGCTGGTGACCAGCAGTGTGGGTCCGCGGTGTATCGCTGTCCACACGTTGTGGACCGCCGCTGTGAGTGTCTTGCCGCTGCCGGGGGCCATCTCGGGGATCAACCCATCACGCATGGCCAGTACGCCCATCAACTGTTCCCGGTACAGCAACTTGCCGGTATGGCGCCGGACAGTCTCGATCGCCGCCAGCAGCGAGTCGTGTTCATTACCGTGCAGCAAGCCGAACCGCAGCACCTCCTCAGACATGTCGTCCAGCCGCATCGTCTCCGGGACCAGCTCACCGCAGCGGGCGTGATAATCCGACAGAATCTCCTCGGCGGCAGAATTCAGCCGTTCCTCGGCAGGGGTCGCCTGCCTACCATTGGGCCCTTCGACATCGAGATCCCGATCCCCGAAGACATGGTCGACGCCGCGGAGCTGGGCGTCTCTGTCAGGCGCCGCGCCGCCGTCGGCCGCATCCTGCGGCTGCAACCGCGTGCCGTCCGCAGGCTCGACTCCTCCCGGCACTGTCTCAGAGCTGGCCGCGCGAGACTCCGGTGACCCCGAGATCGTTGAGGATTGATGTGGGTTGGCTGGGGCACGGTCGCCTGTGATCGCACCAGCGACTACCGGCGCACCGCTCTTTGTCTGCTGCGCGGCGGCCGGCATCGCATCGGACGCTAGGGTCGAAGAACCTGGATGCGTCGCCGGGGCCCAGACACGGGTAGACGCGGAAGCAGCCGCGTGGGTGGTCGTGGCAGGTACATCTGGGTGCGGCTGTGCGACCGAAGCACCGGTACCGGTCCTACCGACGCGGGGTGTGACGTTGTCGGTGCGGGGCACGGACACGGGAGGGATGCGATCGCGTCCCGTGTTGTGGTCGCGCGCGCCCTCGAGGGAATCGTTCTGCGACAGTTCATGTGGGTCGCTCGACGACCCGCCACCAGTATTCGGGCGGGCTTGCGCGCCCGCCTGCGCGACCGGCGGGTGTTCGGATGCAGCTGCAGCGGTCGCTGTCGACCTCAGCGCGGGATCCGAGCCGGCGGTAGATTGCGCAGCGTCGGTCAGCGCCGCTGCCACAGGTTCAGACGCCACTGTCGCAGGTCGATCCAGCGCGGCACGCTGTGCCTGGACGGCGTTCTTCCAGGCCCGCTCGATCTGCGGATTCGTGCTGAAATCGTCACTGCCGCCCAACCGGGCGCCAGTCTCTGTCCCGGCAGGGGAGTGGGCAGGCCGCAAGGCGTGCACCGCGCCGCCGATCACCGAGCCGGACATGCCGCCACCCGCAGCGCTGAGGACGTGCGCCAGCGACAACCCCTGACCCGACACGACACTCGCCGCGACTGATCCGGCCACACCACCCGCCGCGCCGGCCGCCCCCATCACCGTCAAGACCTCGCCGCCGCGCGCGGCCTTCTGCAGCCAAGCCTTCGGAAGGTTCGCCACATAACGCTGCTCGACGCGGTTCAGCGCCGGCATCAGACCTTTCGCCAACCCGTGCCCGGCCAGCCCACCGACACCACCAGCCACCATATTGGTTCCCAAAGACGCGAGATCGATGCCCTCTCGATCTCCCTTGGACATCTGGTACAGCTGCGCCACCAAGTTCGGCACAGCGCCCTGCGCCGCCCCGGCCAGCACCACCAACTTCACCCCGCGCCCACCCAACCGAGCGACCAGCCACTCGATCGCCTCCCGCACCGCCAACCGCGCCGCCCCGTACGCCTCCACATCCGCCGCCACAGCGCCAGGAGGAAACAACACCGCCATCCACACCTGCGCAACCAACTGACTCAGCGCGGTGATGATGACCACCTTGGTGAACACACCGTCGTCCCTGGCCTGCTCGACATGCGCCGCCAGACTGCCCAAGCCCGTGGCCAGCGCACCCCACACCTGCCGTATTTCCCGACCCGAACGCACCGCCGCACTGACCGCTTGGCTTTCGCCACAACGTTCCAGCTGGTACAGCAGCCGGTCGAAATCCGACACCGCACGCTCGGATCTCTGCACAGCCTCCACAAGAAGCGTATGCACCGCATCCATACCGACTTCGTCCATACGGGGGAACTTCTCCCCCGCCGCGGCCACGACTGCCCACTGCGGAATATCCGCCGGAATTTCGATCGTCACCCGTCATCACCCAACTCCACCGGCCAGACGAACGACTCGTCATCGCCCCTACGCAACACCACTCGATAACCAGAATTTGCGAACAACTCAGCTAGATCGTTGATCTGCTGCGGCATGTCGGCTGCCGTCTGCACCACGACATCCCCCCGGCGCTCCACCGCATACCGGATCGCCATCACCGTCCACAGCAAGGTGTCATGCAGTACCCCCGCGTCCACTGACAGCGCAGCGCGCGGATGATAAGCGGTCAGCACATCGGGATCAACTGCGACACAGCCACGCTCGAACGCAAGTCGCAGAGCCGGTAGCGGATAAGTCGACGATGAGCGGCATAACAACAGTGCGCTCGGCTGGTTCTGGGGCCTGATCGGAGGGAAGGTCTCTGGCAGAATGTCATGGTCGAAAATCGCTGCAAGAGTGCCAGCGTCCAGAACGTCGGGCGGACCGAGTTCCGATGCCCGGCTTGTGAGGGTGGAATGTAGCGCGGAAAGGTCGAAATGGCCGGAGTCGCGTGCGAACAACCACGCCAGCCAAGTCCGGCGCTGAAGACGATGATCGTGGACCACCCCGGCGTCCGGTGGATCTGCGTGAGCCCCGTGCCACTGCATCAGCGAGCAGTGCGCCATCCGGGTCAAAACCGGCCTCACCACCTCGCTATAGGGCGACACAGACGTGGGCTGCAGTGCCAACTCCCTGACGAAGGCATCGCGCAGCTTGGCGATCGAGTCCTGACCGACATCACCCCGGGCGAAAGCGACATCGATCAACCCCTTCTCGGCATCGGGACCGAAGCCCGCGTCGAGCACAAGGTCTCGCCCCTCCAACGCCGAGGCGAGTGCATCGTCGAACGCAGCGCACAACTCACGCCGCGAGAGCCCCTCGAACCGCAATGCGCTTCGCTCCCTACTGTCGTCCGTAGCAGACGAGATCTGCCCGGCTCGAGATCCCTACAGGTAACGGCGCGGGTGATCGATCCGCACGCACCCGCTCACGACTGTTGATGGCTTTGGTGTCCAATCACCACTGTGTCGCGGTCTCCACAAGCAGTCGGTGCAGCGCCCGAGCCGGCGCGGAGGCTACGCCACCGTGGAGGTGGACATCGGTAAAAGCCTCGGCAAGTGCGAGTCCAGGGTGCAGACGTCGACCGTAGAAGGCGCAACCGCCCAAACGACTCCGCCATATGCGGTAGGAATCGAGTGCGGCTCGTAAACCTTTGCGCTTCTCGGCAGTAAGCAGAAACTCCGCCAGCAATACACGTTGCGCCCGCTGGCGGGCACGGAAGCCACCCGCCACGTCGAGGGCGCGGCCCAGTTCTCGGACAACCGTCGAATAGACCGGCCGCTCTTCGGAACCAAGCACCAGTTCGTTCGATTCGACGGCCCTGCGCACCCGGTGTGCCAGCTGCTGTGGATCACGTGCGGCCGCTGCGGCCAGCACGATGCGCGCCGTGTAGAGACGCGGGCCGTCCGGTTCGGGCGTCCAATTCCACATCATTGTGGACACCTCGCCGTCCGGCAGCTCCGAAATCGCCAACTCACGAAGGTCTATCGCTGGATACACAGGAAGCACATCGTCGAGTGCAGCGACAACCTCGGAGAGGACGGCTTCATCGATCTCAGGATCATCGAATCCACGGAGCTCGATCCCATGGCTCTCGACCAGAGGCCGGATGATGTCGGGCCTACGCGCGTTCCTTGATCGCGACGGCCCGGTTTGAGGTGCGGAGGCGCGGCCTTTCCTGTCGGACCCACCGCGCGGTGATGAATCCTCCTCGCCGGTTGAGACGCCGGGTCGCTGCTGCTGTGTTCCGGGGCCGGATACGCCGGAAGTCTGCGGCGGCAACACAGTTGGTCCTCCCGTGCGCCCAGGCGTGGCGGCTGCGTTCGTCGATCGCTCGCCAGACCTGGCGGGACCTGCAGTGATCGGAGCGCGTTGCTGTGGGGACTGCTGATGCAGTGAATTCTGTTGCGGGGACGGCAGGGTCCGAACGGGGGCTGGTTGGATTGGGGGCTGTGATCGCTGAGATAGTGACTGGGACGGTTGGGTGAGTGACTGTGGCTGTTGGGTAGCTGACGGCGACTGCGGAGTTCGAACCTCCGTCTGTGGCGCCGACGCGGATGCGAAAGTCGATGGTATGGAGGACACCGACTGCGATGCAGAGGGATCCGCACCCCAACTAGCCGAAATCGAGGGCGGGGTCATGGCTGCGGACAAGTCCGAAGTCGGCGTCGTGGCAATCGAGCTCGGGGTCGATCTGGTGGACTGTGAGGCGCTGACCGAGTCTGCGGCGCCACGTATCGAGGCTCCGCTGGTGCTGTCCACACGAGTAAGAGATTCCGTGAATCCATTCAGGCTTTCGCCATGCATGTGAATGCTTTGCGCCACTGTGTGCAACCCGTCGAGCAACTGATGCAGCGCGGGGGAATAAGACTTGGCGAAAGTGCGGCCGACTGTGTCGTCTCCCCATGGCGCCCCCTCCCCATCGAGGCGAACTTCCAGCTCCCGCAACGACGCCATGGTTTCATCGGCCAGCGCCATGTATTCCCCTGCCAGCCGCGACACTTCAACGGTGTCGAGCTCGAGCCGCTCGGTCATATCCCACCTCCCATTCGCAGCCGGAGTCGTAGTTCTCACGTAGCATGCTGACGGTGCAACGCCCGATACGACACCATGCCTCGAATGGTGCGATACAATTCCAAAAAGGTTGCCGCTGAGGGTTTCCCGCTCTAGTAGGACCCCGGTTCTTGCGAAATCTGATACATTGCCGCGTGGCCACTGTTTTCCGAGCCCTTGCTGTCTCTTCCTAAACCCGATAGCATAAAGAAACGGGCACGTTTTATCATGCACGATTAACAAGTATCGATTATCTCTGCTTCTCTTCGGCTTTGCTTGGCCAGGGCACGTTACCGCTGCCACCGATCAACGCGATCGGTGGCAGACTTGAGCGCTACCCACTGGCACTACAGCTTACTTACGCAACTTGAGTCCGCATATCAGGGATTTCCCTATGAGTGGCGAGTCCGCTGGCTCGATGTGCCATAGGTGCCATCCTGCCGCCGTATGCACCAACGGGGCCGGTTGGACAGCGCCGTAGCCGGCGAAGGACTGCGCTCACCCCTGGTGGTATATGATCCGGTGAGCAACATCATCGACTCTTGGCGTCGCGTTCAGGATTTGATTTCGTCGGCTACATTGTCCGAGTGCCGCGCCCAGGAAGGTTGATAATGTAATATCCCGCCAGGGTGGTGAGTTGACCATCGGCCGGTGGGAAGATTGGTAATGCGGGTAGATTGTGTTCGCGGATAGATTGAGCTATCGCGGCGCAAGTGGCTCGGCGGCCAAGATCGGGCATCTGTAGATTTTGGGAAAAGCGCAGCGCTGCAGGTGCGCTGACGCGGGTGTTGCGACAGGCACAGGCAGATACGCACTGGCTGGGGAGCCGCGACCCGCTCGGCGTACACCGATGACCGATGCGGTCTGTCGTTTTGGCGACGCCAGGCCTCCGGAGTAGGCGTTTTCCCGAACCCTCGTCCTTCGAGTCGTGCAAGCGCGGAGGTGAGCACCGATCCACGTGCTCAGGCGGTCGCCTATGTGTCTTGACAGTATCCGTATCGACCCGCCCGGCAGGCTAATCGTGAGGGTATGTTCGTCGGACCGGTGGGGACGGGCGCTGGGTTGTGTCTCCCAATCGGCCGAACAGGGTGTTCGGGTTGTCTCGGTGGTGGATCATGTCCGCTGTGTCGAGGGTGGTGGTTGATCGGTATCAGGTGTTGACGGACAAGCGGTGGGAGTTGCTGGAGCTGCTGTTGCCGAAATCCGAGGGGCGAGTGGGTCGTAAATTCGCCAACAATCGGCTGGTAGTGGGGGGATGCTGTACCGGTTGCGGACGAGTTCGCCGTGGCGGGACCTGCCGCGGGAGTTCGGGCCGTGGCAGGCGGTGGAAGCGGCATCGGCGCTATACCGCGGACATGGGATCGGGTGTTGACCGCGCTGCTCGCGCTGGCCGATACCATTGGTGATCTGGACTGGGTGGCCTCGATCGACTCCACGATCGTGCGGATGCACCAGCACAGCGCGGGGGTCAGACACGCCTCGGTGGCAGGTTATGAAAGCTGCTGATCACGCGATTGGGTGTTCACGCGGTAGCCAGGGTGATCTGCCTGTACCAGGCGTCGTATTTGCGGACTTGGTGGTGGTCGAGGCCGGGACGTCATAGAAGGCAGGCAGCGTGGCCCAGGCGAAGTCGTATTCGCGTTCACCCCGGACTCCGGGACCGGCCGAGACCCGATGCCATGCTTCGGCCGGGGCGCGGCTGATCAGGGTATCGACACTGCGGCGGCGATCGAGGTCGGTGATGGTGTGCCTGACCGGGACTTCTACCACATAGGGCATCCGATGGGACTTCAGGAACGCCCGGAATCTGCCGTCACGCCCGTAGGCGGAATCGGCGGTCACCCACCCGGCGATCGTACACGCGGCCAGCGCCCGACCGATCATCACCTCGGCCAACCATGGCTAGGTCAAAACTCCCTGACTCCACCGGCTTTCGGGCATACCGGCGTCAACGCAACGGTCACGATCTGCGATCCACGCCTGCGGCAGATACAACTCACGGTCGATCAACGCCCGGCCCGAGCGACCAGCATAGGCAAGGAACACACCCAGTTGACAGTTCTCGATCCTGCCCGCGGTGCCCGAATACTGCCGCTGCACCCCGGCCGAGCGCAGTCCCTTCTTCACAAATCTCGTCTCATCGACCACCAGCACCCCATCCGGCGAAGCCAGCGCCTCGACCACATAGGCGCGGACCCGATCACGCACTTCATCGGCACTTCACCGCGCCCGATTCAGCAGATGCTGGCATCCATCGGGACTCACCGCCCCAGCCGCCTCAGCCAACTGCCAGGAGTTCTTCCGCTCCACCGGCGCCAGCAACCCCGTCACATACACCCTCGCCCACCCCCGCGGCTCCGCCCGCCCGAACACCCCCGCAACGCGGGCGAACACATCGTCCACACTCGACCGCCACACCGCAATATCCTGCGGCACAACATCTTCCAGCGTACAACATCTACAGGTAACGAACTACAACTGTCGTGCTAGGGGGCGCCGCGACCGGTCCGAGCCCGGTCGACCGCCGTAGGACAGGATCGAAACACCACATCCTGACCTGCGGAAACCGGCTACCTCTCGCAGTCGCGCTGTCAAGGGCCTGGGGGGACTGTAAATACAACGGCTCTGTCCCACTTTCGGTTTGCGCCGTGAGGCGCTGTGATTCGAGTGGAGGTGAGAGACCTTAGCCGCCGTTCTGTCGTAGCAGGTCGGTGGAGCTGAGGGCAGCCTGATC
>NZ_JBSGEZ010000121.1:0-12367 GCF_053603155.1 Nocardia sp. NPDC004260
TCGATGTTTATGTCGATCGATTCCCGACACTCGCTGTGACAGCATGTCGCGGGTCGAGAGGATTCGGGATGGGTGTCTGGGGCGGGTTGTGCGCGTTCGATGAGGCGAGGTTTCAAGAGGTGGTGGTCCCGGCGCTGCGGTCCGGTGGCGACCATCCGGTGGTCGAGCGCGCCGTGCGGCGGCTGTGGGCCTACGGGCTGGGCCTGGAGGGGTTCAAGGACGAGGTGGGATATCCAACTGCCCGCATCCAGCACACCGCGGCGTGCTGTTCCAATACGTCGTCATGAATGTCAGTATCCGCGTGCAGACCGATAGTCCGAACAGATCACGGCACAACATAATTCGTGACGAACTCATGCAGCGAGGTCGAACAGGGTCAGTTCCTGCGGATGTCGTGCAGCTGGCGCGCGCAGTTCGGTGCGCTGGCGGATCGCGCAGGTCGGTCCGATCCCTTGGGTGACCGATTACGGCGACACCAGCCAGCCGCCGCAGCGGCGGCAGTGCGCAACCAGTCTCACCGTGGGCCTGTGGGCGCGGTGTTGTCGGTTGTCGAGTTGTACCGGAGGCGGCCCGGCCACTGACTCACAACACGGGCGATGCAAGACCAACGAGACATCCGGTCACTCGAACAGCCACAGCCGAATGTCAATCAGGACTACACCCCAACGCCACAGCCGTGACCGGCCCGAAAAGCGTCAGAATAGAGTCGACATCTGTATTTCTTGACATTTGTCCGCTGGATTCTTAAACTCAACTTGACATCAAGTGGCGGCGAGGGTCATTTATGCGCGTTGGCTATATCAGGGTGAGTGCGGTCGACCAGAACACCGTGCGGCAGCTCGACGGGATCGAGGTCGAGCGCACCTTCGTCGACAAGGCCTCCGGGAAGGACACCGCACGCCCGCAGCTGGACGAGCTGATCGGGTTCGTGCGCGACGGCGACACCGTGATCGTGCACTCCATGGACCGCCTCGCCCGCAACCTCGACGACCTGCGGCGGTTGGTGCGCACCCTGACCGGCAAGGGCGTGCGGGTGGAGTTCGTGAAGGAGGCGCTGACCTTCACCGGCGAGGACTCGCCGATGGCGAACTTGCTGCTGAGCGTGATGGGTGCCTTCGCCGAGTTCGAACGCGCCCTGATCCTCGAACGCCAGCGCGAGGGTATCGCCGCGGCGAAGGCCCGCGGCGCCTACACCGGACGCAAACCCGCCCTCACCACCGAGCAAGCCGACTCGTTGCGCGCCCGCGCGGCCGCCGGAGTGTCGAAAGCGGCGCTGGCCAAGGAGTTCGGCGTCAGCCGCGAAACCGTCTACAGCTACCTCCGTACCGCAGCCTCTCCTGGTGCGCCGTGATCCGCGCTCGGACCCCGGCCGCGCGCTGATCGGAATGACGTGTGATGAAAGGTTTTTCTGATGAGCTGCGTCGGCTGCGGGACGACTTGGTCGGGCTGCTCTTGATCGCGCCCTGGCGGCGTTCGGTGATCTCGAGCCAGCTGCATTTCGACAGCGCCGCATGCAGCGCTTCCAGCTCGGTGCGCATCTCCTCGCGCATCGAGTCGATGAACTCGGTCGGATCCAGCGGTTTGCGCAGCTTGCCGTAGTGCTCGACGCGGCGTTCCTCGAAGTCGGTCGGCAGGTCTTGGGCCGGGTTGCGCCACTTGTCCGCGCCGACGACCCAGATCTCCCTGCACCGCAACTGATCCCGCAACGCCTGGAACGTGCAGATCTCGTACACCATCCGCACCACCCGCCGGTTGCCGTCCTTGTCGGCCTGATACACCAGCTCCACCCAATCCCCGGACATGCCGCGATGGGTGGGCACCTGCTCGCCGGGCGGGTAGTAACGCAGATTCGCCCCGGCTACTTGCCGATCAGGCCCAACGCGTCCAGCACCGGCCGGTGCGTGGTGTTGTTGGACCGGAACTCCAGCACGCTGAGCAGCTTGATCAGCCCGGCCCGGTAGTGGTTGGTGTACGAGGAGCGCAGAGTGGCCTTCACCGTGCGCTGATACGTCGGCCCCGACGACTTGAACTCGGCCACCAGGTCCCGCAGCACCGTCTGCGACGCCACCGGGAACACCGTGTCGCGCACCAACCTGTCCCCGGCATCGACAGTCGCTTCGGCGACCCGGAACAACAGGTTCTCCTTGCCGGTGACCTTCCTGAACTCCTTGATCAGCTCGTTGGTCACCCGCACCTCGGCGCGGGCGTTGATCCGATGCACCGTCGAGTTCAGCAGCTCGACCAGGGTGTCGGTGATCTCCCGGCGCCGGCAGTGCAGCAGCGCGGCCAGCAGCGTCAGCTGCACCCGAAGAGGATGACCACGCAGGTGACTCGGCGACTCCACCGCCGCCCGACCCCGCCAGCCGGTCACGATCTTCGGACCGATGTCGGCGAACACCTCGCCCGGCACCCCGACCTCCCGGACCGCTTCCAGCTTCGCGATCTCGGTCAGCATCGTGTTCAAACTGACGTTCCCCGGATCCGAGCGGATCCCCGCCAGCACCGCGCTGCCGCCCTCCAGCTCGCCGTTCTCGTCACCGACCGGGGCGACCAGCGCGACCAGCTTCGCCACAACCTCGGTCGACAACCGCGACAGCACCCGGTCGAACAGCACATCCTCACCGCGGCTCAACGCCGAACGCATGATCCGGTCGATCCGGCCAGCCGTCGGCGGCTCCAGCTTCCGCCGCCGAAGCTCGGCCAGCAGATGCTCACGCACCCGCTCACCACTGCGCTCGACCTGGGTCACATGATCGACCAGCCACCATGTCAACGCGTCCGCATCGACGACGCTGCATTCCCGGAACCCGAGCGCCTGACGAATCTGCGCGCGGTGGTACTCAATCGTGCGGCCGGACCAGTCGTAAAACGCGATCTCCGTACGCTCCACACCCACCTGACGGGCCACGTACTCAACCGCCTCGTCCGGGACCTCGGCCCGGCCACGCGGGAACCGACCCCGCTCGGTATAGAACCGCAGCAAGATCGCGAACCCCAACCGAGTAGGACCCCGCTTGCCGCCGATCAACTCCGGCTCGTTCCCCACGAGCGTCCACGCGTCGATCAGCTCGTCCTGGTCAACCTCACGCACCACAGCCGCGCAAACTACACCGAGATCATCACCGGCACAGGACAATTGCGGCAGATGACACGAACCTTACCGCCGCCGCTGCGCTTGGCCTACGCCTGACTTGCGGCCGGTGACACGGTCCTTACCGGTACCCCTACTTTGCGGCTCGGGCCGCGGACCTTAGCCACCACCCGTAGATGCTCGGTGCGGGTTTGTGCCCGCTTGCCGTACGAACGAATCAGCGATGCATCAACATGTTCCCCTACCCCAACCTCTGGACGCGGCGAAAGTGGATGCGGCGAAGGCGGTTCTCAGTCCGGGAGGATGACCCTGTCCGGGCGCTCGATGTCGGGCATCTCGGACTTGACGAACTGCTCGGTGGTCACCCACTGGGTGAAGCCCCACGGGTTGTAGATCTGCAGTTGGCCCGGTCGGGTGGCAACCACGACCACCTGGTGACCGTCACCCTCTCCTTTCGGGGCGAGTACGATCGGGACGGGCTTGCCCGCGGCCACCGCGGCCTCGATCTGCGGCAGGGCAGCTTGTCGCGTCTGCTCGGTGGACACCGCGGCCGTGTGGTAAGTGCTACCGGTGATGGGATTAAGCAGGTGGTTCACCATCTTCTGGTCACCTCGTGGATAGGGGGTGAGTTCGCGATCGAAGTTGTCGTGGAATACCCGAACGAGCCGATCCCGGAACGCCTTCGGGCTGTCGTCGCCTGCGGCCGGGCCGCTCACCGCCGCCGGGCCGGTGCCCGTGGTGACACCCAGCATCAGCACCGGATCGGCATCCAGCCGGGCGACCACCGTGGACGCCGAGGTGCAGTTTTTCTTGTCCTGGGCGTAGGTGATGGCCTCGGCCATAAGATCAGGGGTGTAGCGAAGATCTCGCTTTCTGTCGTGCACGGTTCCGTGGTTGGCGAGGTCGTTGACGTGCAGATGTGTCCAGAGCCAATAGCGGTCGTCTCCGTGTTCGTGGATCTGTTCGTCGAACGCGGTGATATCGGACAGCGAGTATCCCGCCGCCAACGCCTCCCACAGGTAAGCCGCCTCCTGCGGCGACTTGGCGTTGCTCACCAGCTTTTCGAACGCGGACCGGTCATCGGATGACATGGCCGAGAGCCGCTGCGAGGCACGGGCCAATGCTGTCGGAGTGAGGATGTCGTCGGAGGGGTCGGCCGCTTCGCCGACTTGACCGGTGTAGGCGAGGGTTGCGGCATCGACCGGGTCCATCCCGGGCGCCTTGACATCGCGGGCCCGTGCCTCCTGGGTGGCCGCGCCGACCGACGACGCACACGTTGTTGCCGCTGTTTCGTATGCCTTCGTCGCGGTGATCCGGGCTCGGCAGCTGTCGATGGCGTGTCCGCGGACCTCTGCGTCGGTCTTGTTGCCGAGCTGGGTGCGTGCGTCGGTGAGTCCGTTCACCCCGGTGGTGTCTTGCCGTTGTGTCTGGGCCATTGCGTCCGACCAGAGGCGCAGCGCGTCGCTGGCCGAGGTGAACGCGTCGTATGCGTGCTGGGCGGCGCCGCCGAAGGTCCACACTGCATCCGCCGCCGTCTGGCCGGCATGACCGCGCCACGAGCCCGGCAGCTTGTATTTTGCGACCTGCGCGAGTTCGCTGTGCATCAGCTTGTGCACCGAAGCGGCGTCGGCGAAAGCACGGGCCTGGGCGTCGACGGCTGTCGTGGATCCCGGCAACGCCGGCACCTTGAGCGCGATGTCGATCGCTTCCTGCAAATGACTTCGGTTGAGGCCGTGCTGCATCGACTCCAACGCCAATTGCAGTGCCTTCAGCCGCGCGCTTTTCCCGGGCAGCGTGAGTTCTGGTGGGATCTGGGAAATTTGGTCGTACCGATGTGCAAGGCCCGTATTAAACCAACCGGCCCCCCCGACCTGGGCCAGCTTGCTCGCCATCGGGCCGACACTCGCGGGCAGTCGGGCAGCGAGTGGCGAGATATGTTTGCCGACGCCGGGCAGCGTGCCCGCAGACTTGCTCAGCAGGCCGGGTATCGCGCGGGCTGTCCCCCTGCCGAGTTGCCCTCCCAGAGCGCCGACGCCGGCGTCGACCAAGAGGTCGGTACCCGCCGACTGGCCGTCGATCATCCCAGTGAGAACGCCCCCGACCGCCCCCCCGATGAGTGCCGCGCCAGGAACGGGGGCCAGCGAGATGGCCCCGCCGAGCAGCCCGGCGCCGACGCGTTGCCAGCTCTTGCTGATCATGAGAGGCTCCACGGCGGCCGAGGGCCGCGAACGACGGTGCGCCGCGACCGCAGCACGGCGGCCACCATCTCCAACCACCGTGCGAACGCCTCGTCGCGGGCGACATCGGGTTCGGCGTCGGGGCATGCCGCCGTCATCCAGGCGCGAACCATCGCCGTCGGTTGGGCACCGACCAGTGGCGCGGGCAGCCGCCGGGCATCGGGCAACCCCATGACGCGCACGCAGCCTGCAAGAAAGGCCACCGGATTCGGTCCCACCCCAACATCCTCAAACTGCGCCGCGGCGGCTACCGCCGCGGCGGCGAGCGCAATGTCTTGATCGTCAGTGGAGTCCGACATCGCTGCGGCCACCGCCGACGCGACGTCCAGGGTGCGCAGCCCGGCGTCGAAGCGTCGGTCGCCGGTCATCCGCCCGGTGGACGGCCCGAAGGTTCGGTGACCGGTGGCACCGGCGGGGGCGCCAGCGGGGGCACCTGACCGGTGCCGCCCTCGACACTCGCGCGACCGTCGTGGTCGGCTTCCTGATACTGACGTTTGGCCCGAGGCAGCAACTCCACGATGATGCCGACGGCTTGGGCGGTGAGCTCGGTTTCGGTCACCCACGCACGGCGGAAGTCCACGCACGCCGACGCAACCGCGCTGTCACCGAGACCGGAGCCATCCATGCCGGTATTCTTCAAACTGTTCAGCAGCTTCGTCAGGCTGTCATAGGTCGATACCACCCCGGAAACCGCTGAATCAAAAGACTCCGGGTCGAGATACAGCGGCAGGGTTCTGCCATTGCCCAAATCCAACTCGTCCACTAGCCGACTATCTCTGTTTCGGAAAATATTCCCCGCTGCGAGAATTCGATAGGGACGCTTTTCGATTTCTGGTCATCTCGAGGCCGGGCGAGCTCAGGCCGGCACCGACCTCGAGGTCGGTGATTCGCCGGACCGAGGCGTGCACTGTGGGCGTCGCGCGACTGGGCGATGTAGCCGGCGCATGACCCGATCGTCGACGAGCCGACCACCATCGTTCCCGGGTCGCTACCGAGTCGAGCATCCACTCAGCCTGCCCAGTCGCCAACGCTTCCGGGATGGGGGAAAGTCCTACGATCGCCACTGCGCTGGTAGGCCTCGGAATCGGGGTGTCGGTAGGACCTCCCTGATGAGGCATACCTCGCGATCCGCGACCGCGCCGCGCCGAGCTGGCAGACCGGTTCCCAGATCCCGTGTGAAGCGAAGTCCCAGCCTGTCTCGAAACCAAGTGGACGGGCTCGATAACAGTCCGCGATGAGGTGTTGTAAAGCGATTCTCAACACCGGTAAGTGAACCGGATCAGGTCTGTGGTCACGACAATCGAAGGATGGGCCGACGCTCACGCCGTCGATGTCCTGTATGTCGGACGGCTCTTCCTCGCGACGCCAATCCGCGGCGCCGCTACTGCTCGCCTGCGTGTGTCGCCCGCGCCTACCGAGCCCGTAAGAGGTTCGGCGCGGTGTATGAGCGGGTGCTTGCCGGCGGCCAGTGCCGTGTCGCAGGGGAGGAGCCGAGCGCGGGGATCGTTTGTCCCGGCTGTGGCTGGTGGATCTACCCGGGTGGCCGCGACCTTCGCGCCGATGCCCGTCACTGCTCACCGACCTGCAGGCAACGCCACTACCGCCACCGCAAGCGCGAAAAAAGTTCGTGATCATGACGCATAGCCGTGACACTGTCACGGCTGTCGTCATGATCAGCGCCGATGCTGTCGGTCCCCTTCTTCACACTGAGCCGAAATCCATGCAACTCCTCAACCGACCACTCCCGACGCACGAGCCCAAACCGTAGAGCGGATCAGCAGTTACCCGCGCGTCCTACATTGCCCCTGGGGTCAGCTTCGGGAGTTAGCCCTCGGCTGCGATCACGCTGCAGCACGCTTACGACATGATCGGTGTCCAAGCCCGACCGACCGCGGTCGAGCTGGTGATCGCCCATCGAACCTGAGGGACGTTGACCCGCTACGGCGGCGGTGGAGCGTTCTTGAGCACTTCAACGGGCACTGTGTGCTGTGGCTGCCTGGATCGGGTCGGTGGATCGACGCGACCGTGACGCAGTACCCGGAGGCTCGCGCCTCGTTGCCGCTGCCGGTGATCGGCCGCGCGGCCGCCACACTCGGAGGTGGAGCGGCATCGCGCGCGGCCTATGCCGAAGGCCGGCTTTCGGTGGGCTCGCACATGACGGTGCCTCGAGAGGAACTGGTCCTGGACTACACCGTCGTCGCGGCCGACGACAGCATGTTCACCGATGCTCTCGCCGCCGACCCGGTCATGGCCGCGCGGTTGCGCTGTGCTGGAGTCGATCTCGCCTCCGCCTCGGTCGAGTGGTGGCGCGAGCCCGGAATCGTCGAGCGAGTCCGCAACGCGCCGTACCCGCGGCTACACGCGCTGCTCGATGGGGTCGGGCAGGCTCCGGTGCACATCGACGGCGAGGGGAATTGGTTCTTCCAGACTGCGCCTGAGCAGCGCGCCCGGCTCGATGAACTGCTGACCGTCTGAACTGACCCGCTCAGACCCGCGCAGTTGCGCCGGAATGAGGTAGCCCAGGATGTAGAACAGCCCCCGGAACCTTGGTTTCAAGACACTTGCGATTCCGTGCGTGTCGGCGGCGGCTCCGAGGGTGGGGATTTTGGCGGGGGCAGTCGGTGACGTCCAGGCCACCCGCGAACACTGCAACGCATAACCGCACCCTGACGTGAGCCGAAACGACCCCGGCTCCCTCACTGTCGGCTGATGAGGGAGCCGGGGCCGTTGCCTACCTGCGGGTGCCGCGCCCCCGGTGTTGTGAGGACCGGGCGCGACGGAATCCATCTGATCACGAGCTATGTTGTGTGACAAAGCTTTTGATACAAGATTCATCGAATGCATGTGAAAAATACTGTCGGACAGTCTGTTTGGTGCACCCGAAACGGGCGGAAGGTCATGGATCACGACCTTGGTCAACAAAGAGCTGGCACCGCTCGAGCCTCGGCGGCCGGGGTGTCTGTTCAGGGACCGATCCGTGACGGCCCGCCCTCGGTGGGTGAGGTTTCGGGGCGGGCCTGCCCATCGCCGCGTGTAGAACGTGGATCACGCAGGGGAGACGCCCGGAGGGAGACACCAAGGGACCCCACCCGCAAAGGAGGTGAGTGAAAGGTGACCCCGGAGCGTCTGGGCCCCTCCGAGCGCTGTCACGATGACCGCAGGGAATGGATTGCCTCGTGACAGCCGCAGACACTACGGCCGCACCCGCCCCGATACCCGCTACCACGATTCCCGCGTGTCACCGGATTCCGCGCACACGACACCGCAGGCCCGGTCCTGGCGTCCCGGCCGAGCCTGCGATGCCCCGGCCAGTGCCCGAGCGGCGGCTCAGACCCCGGCCTCACCCCAAACCCTGCCACTGCGACCAGCCTTGTCAAGGATGAAACCGGCCCTGAACTGGGCAATGTCCGGTTTCGAACAAAATAGTGAGGCGGGATATCGACCCCGAGTGTCGGGCGCGGCGGCTACGCTTCGCCGCGCACGCCGGTGACCGGACGCTGATCAGGGAGGGACCGTGATGCCGAGAGAGGTGGGAGGCGGGATCGTCCGTCGCTGGTACTGCGACAATCCGCGCTGTCGGCACCCGTGGCATGAGACGCAGTGGTGCCCGGAACAGACCTCGAGCGAGGTCGCCGAGGTCTGGCTGTCCCCTGATCAGCAGCAGGCGGTGTGGGAGTGGCGGGCCGAGCGGGCGCGGCGGGCGGCCGCTGACGCCGAGCGGGTCCGCCGCGCTCAACCGGCCGCACCGCCGGATCCGGGCTACGGGTGGCTGCTGGTGGTCGGCTTGTTGTTCATCGCCGTGACGCTGGGTGTGCTGCTGGTCCGCTGATCCGCCGGGCGGGCGAACAACCCCCCGAACGCATGGACCCTGGTCACACCGAACGGCCCCGGAGAATTGATCTCCGGGGCCGCTGGGTGTGACCAGGGGTCTTACGGGTGGTTCTCGCCGGTGAGCCAGGGCGGGTAGTGGGGTTCGCGGTATTGGAACCACAGGTGGAAGACCTGGTCCAAGCGGACCCGGAATCCTTTGAGCCGTCCGATCTCGTGGCCGGGGTGTTCGTCGTCGGGATCGGCGTGGGGATGGTCGACGACCCACACCAGGCCGTCGTCGCGGGTCCAGGCGTACAGGTCGTACCAGAGCTGATCGACCAGCACGGTCACCGCGTCGCCGCCGCGCCGGTACGGCACGCCCCGGGCCCGCAGTTCCGCGCACAGCACCGCGGTGCGGATCCGGCGCAGGTGCACGATCTCGTAGGCCGCTGCGTGGGCGGCGCGCAGGATGCGGCTCATTTCACGGCCTCGATCCGCACCAGCGCGTTGGCGGCGTACCGCTCGCCGCGGCGGGTGAGTTTCGGGCCGTGCCAGCGGCTGGTGCGGGTGTAGCCCCGGCTGGTCAGCTCGGTGTCGATGTCGTCGAGGGCGGCCGGGACTCCCGCCTCGCCGCTGTCGAGGATCACCGACTCCCACCACTGGCCGCGTTCGTAGCCCTCGAACGTCCCGTCCACGGCGAAGATGACCTCACCGCCGAAGACGTCGACGGCGGGCCACTCGGCGGGCGGGGCGGTGTAGGCGACCAGCATCACGTACTCCTCGATGGTGTCGATCATCGGCCGATCTCCTGTTCCTGCATGTGCAGCTGCCGGATTCCTGCTGGCGCCGCGGCTTGGGCGGTGGTGAGGCTGGTGTCGATGCGGGCTGTGCACGCGCGCTGAGGGCTCCGGGGCTGGCGGGCTGTTTCGGGTGGTTTGGCGCGGCCGGCATCGGCGGCCTGGCGCTGGGCTATCGCGTCGTCGCGGTCGTCGGCGACCTGCGCGGTCTTGGCCTCCCACTGCTCGGTGCGCGCGAGCGAAGCGTTGCCGAGTTCACCGGCAACGCGGGCGTGGGTGTCGAGCAGGTCGCGGATCTCGGTGCGCGCGGTCGTCGGGACACCGGCCTGAGCGAGGGCCTGGCCGAGGCGCCCGCGCTTTTCGACGAACGCGGTGCGTTTCGCCTGGAGGCTGAACGCCCGCGAGCCGCTGGCCACACTGCTGAGGGTGTACCCGACCTCCTTGACCGCCTCGGTGAGCTGCCCGGCGGCGCGGGTGTGCGGATCCACCGCGTTGGTGGCGTCGATGCGCTGGGTGATCGCCTCCCGCGCGGTGTCGGCCAGTTGTGACGCGGCGCGCTCGCGGCGCAGGAAGTCGGCGTCGGCTTTGGTGTGCTCGTCGGCGAACAGCAGCTCCGCCAGCTCGGTGCGGCCGGTGTCGATGTCGGTGATGATCGCGGCGAGCTGCGCGCGCTCGATCGAGGCCAGTCCTTTCCCGCCCTGCGCGGTGTCCAGCAGCTTTTCCCGGGTCGCAACGATCCGGTCGATACGGGCGCTGGTCTCGTCCTGCATGGTGGGTGATTTGTGCCCGAGCCGTGCTCGTTCCTCTTCCGACATCCGGCCTTCGGCCAGGTAGTCGGCGTCCAGGCGCATCTCCTGGGCGTCGTGGGCGTAGTCGTGGAGGTCTTCGGCGAGCCTCTGTCGATCGACGTATCCGGGCCACAGCTGGGTGTCGACCTGCTGCCCGGCGGCGATGGCCTTGCCCGCCGCGCGGACTCGCTCCTGATCAGCTGCGGTCATCACCGAGATCTCCCGGCCCACCTGCGGGGCGATCCTCTGGTTCCGGGCGAATTCCTCCAGCAGTTTCGGAACCCGGCCTCGGGTCTCCTCCCCTGGGTCGACGAACACTGGTGAGGCCAGCAGATCGATGTCGCTGACATCGCCGCGCAGGAAATCGACGACGAATCCCACACGGGCCCGGTCGGCTTCGCTGATCTTCGCCGCGGCCAGGTCGGCTTCCAGCTGCTGCCGCAGCGCGTCCTCACCGTCGAGGGTCGCGTGCGGATTGTCCGGGTCGATGCCGTAGTGCCATGCCGAGAGCGCTTCGCCTACGGCGGCTTTCGCGGCATCCGACAGCGGCAGCGCGGAGACGATGTCGACGGCGGCCGACTTGCGGTCGAACAGGGCTTTGACTTCGGCGGAGTCTTGGGCGGCGACCGGATCGAAGTCACCGGCCAGGTCCACGGCCAGCTCCTCGGCGTCGATGCGCACGCCCCAGGTCGTGGCGTAGTCGCTGGTGAGCTGGGTCAGCCGGTCGGCGGCGAGGTCCGAGCCGGTGCGGAACACCAAGGCATCGGCCAGCGGCGCCACCGACGCCGGGCCGTGCTGGGCGGTGTTCGTCGTGAGCCGGGCCTCGGCGTTGTCGATCGCGGTCCGCATCGTGGCTTCGAGCTCGGCGACCGCATCGCCGCCCTGGCGCTCGGCCTCCTCGACTGCGGCGTCGAGCTTGTCCAGGCGTTGGCGGGCCTGGTTGACCGCGACCGTGGCCAGCAGATACGCGATCCGCTGACCGTGGCCGGCCGGAGTGGCGAGGGCGTTGTGGAGCCACTGGGCCATCTCACGGGCATCAGCGACTCGGTCGAAACTCTCGTACCAGGACTGCCACTGCGGAGCGTTGCTCAGCTCGCCGCGGAAGCGGCGCAAATGCTCGTCGAGTTCCTCTTGGGCTGTGATCACCGCTTCGGCGACCTGGTCGTCGTGCCCTGTCGCGGCGGCATGGTGAGCCTGATCGAGCGCACGTTTGAGCTGGTCGGCGCGGACGTGGACATCGAACAGATCCACATGCCGACGATCACCGTCGAAGGTGCTCTGGGACATTGGGTTTTCCTCCTGGTAGGTGGTGGGGTCGGTGTTCCAGCCCGGCCCCGGATCTGCGGATTGGGTGAGTTCTCGACGGGAGATCCCGCGCCGTTCGGCGGCGCGGGCCTGGTGTTCGCGGATCGCTTTGGCGACCGCGAGCAGCTGCTTGGGGCTCGCGGTCCGCTTGGGCACGGCCAGGCGGGAGTCGTAGAGGTAGGTGATCTGCCGACGGCCGAAGCGTGTGGTCTCGGTCTGGGCGACGGGGGCGTGCCCACCGGGAGCAAGGCCCGCCGCCCGGAGCTGGCGGCGGGCCTTGAGGTGGGCCGGTGCGGCCTTCCACGCATAGGCGTCGGGCTCGCGGTCAGAAGCGGTGTC
>NZ_JBSGEZ010000122.1:0-12069 GCF_053603155.1 Nocardia sp. NPDC004260
CGCGCTGGGCGCGTCCGGGGGTTGCGGCGCGCTGGGCGCGTCCGGGGGTTGCGGCGCGCTGGGCGCGTCCGGGGGTTGCGGCGCGCTGGGCGCGTAGGGCGGTGACCCGCACATACGCGGTGCTCACATTGGCGATCGCGTCGACTCCACTGCCGACAACACCACTTCACTTCGAACCACGGAGCGCGCCGCTCGGTACGGACGATGTTCCAGGCGGTGGTGCGGCGTGGCCGCTCGACGTCGACCAGCACGGCACCGGATGGAGAAAGGAAGCCTTGCCGACCAGTCGCTCGGCTGGGATGGGAATTGCGGGCGCCGAGCGCGCGGGCCGCACTACCCTCGCAGCTGACGGCGTGGACCGGATAGGGTAACGGCAAAGCGTGTGACATGGGCGGACGGGCTTCCCCGGCGTCGTACTGCCATGGCGAACCAGCATGACGGAGGGCCTTCGATGGGGTTGTTCACGAAGCGCAAGCGGCGGCCGAGCCGCAGGGCCGAGGCGAAAGCCCTCAAGCACAAGGCCGTGATGGAGGCCAAGCTCGTCGCGAAGAACGACCGCAAAGCGCGCCGGGCCGAGGCCCGCACCCAGCGCAAGGTCGCCAAGGCGCAGATCGCGACGTTCCAGGCGGAGGAGAAGGCCGCGCTGAAAGTGGCGGCCAAGGCCGAACGCGATCCGTTCAGCGCCGGTCAGGTGAAGAAATACCTCGGGGTGGCCCGTGTGCTCATCCCGGTGCTCGCTCCGCTCGCCTACCGCGGCGCGACCTTCCTGCGCGGACAGCTCGACACCCGCCGCGCCCAGCAGCTCGGCGTCGGCATCGACCAGCTCGGCGACTTCACCGGACACGGCGCGAAGCTGCAGGCGCGGATCACGAATGCCGAAGCGGCGCTGACGAAGATCGGCTCGCAGAACGGCAAGGACAAGGGCGAGGCACAGAAGTTCGTCGCCGCCACCAAGGACCGCCTCGGCAGCCTGACGGCCGCCGTGCACACCTCCGACCAGATGCCCGCCAATCGCCGCCGTTCCGTGCACGCGTCGATCTCCCACGAGCTGTCCGGGATCGAGTCGGACATCCTGGCCCGGCTCGGCGTGCGCTGAGTTTCCTCGTCCCGATGTCTCCGCACCCGATCACCGGCCACCTGCGTGGCGGCCTGGTCGGCGTGCTGGTCGGCGTGCTCGCCGTCGCCGCACACGGTGCGGCGGGTGGCGGCGCGCCGGGCTCCACCGAGCTGACGCTGCTGTTGCTGATCGCCGCCGGAGTCGGCTCGGCCGCGGGAACTACGCGAGCGTGCCTGCGCCCGGCCGTCGTGGCCGGGCTGCTCGGCGCGGGCCAGCTGCTGAGCCATGCCGCGCTGTCGGTGCTGGTCGACCACGACCATTCCGGAACCACGCACGCCACAACGATTTCCCCGCTGCCGACCGGATGGATGCTGCTCGCGCACACCGTCGCGACGGTCGGTTGCGCGGCACTGATCATCCTCGCCGAGCGGCTTTTCGCCGCCGCCTCCGGTGCACTGCGCGTGATTTTCGCTCCGCCCGGGCGGATGCGAATCGCCGGCACGCCGCTCTGGGCTGATCCCGGCCTCCCGCCCTATCGCTGTGCTCCGCTGGGTGCGCTCGGTCCTCGCGCCCCGCCGGTGTCGGTCTGATCCTCCGACACCCATTCCTCTCGCACAGGAGACCCCAGCATGCCCAGCTCGATTTCGCGCGCCGTCACGACGACGGTCGCCACAACGGCACTCGTTCTGCTCGCGGGCGGCGCCGCCGCGGCACACGTCACGGTGGACGCGCCCGGCGCGACGCAAGGCGGCTACGCCATCGCCACCTTCCGGGTGCCCACCGAATCGGACACCGCCAGCACCACCGCGCTCACCGTCACCCTGCCCAACCTGAAATCCGCTCGGAACGAGCCGATTCCCGGATGGTCGGCCAAGGTCGAACGCAACGACAAGAAGGAGATCACCGCGATCACCTGGACCGCCGATCCCGGCGCGCCGGGCATCCCACCCGGACAGTTCCAGCGTTTCGCGCTGTCCGTCGGTCCACTGCCCGCCCTGGACTCGGTGAGCTTCCCCGCCAAGCAGACCTATTCCGACGGCAAGGTGGTCAGCTGGGATCAACCGGTCCAGAAGAACGGCGACGAACCGGAACATCCGGCCCCGTCGATCACCCTGGCCGCCGCGAAAGACCACGCGGACGGGCACGCGGTGAGCAGCGAAGCCGAAGACGAAGACGACGACCACGAGGACCAGACGGCCCGCTGGCTCGGCGGGATCGGTCTGGCCCTGGGCTTGCTCGGTGTCGCGCTCGGCGTCGGCAGCGTGATCCGCGGGCGGCGCGCATGAGCCGCCGCCTCCTCGTCGCCCTCGTGGCGGGACTGTTTCTGCTCGGGTTCGGCATCGCCGCAACGGGAGTCGCCGCCGCGCACTCCGCCGCGACCGGCAGCGTCCCGGAGGACAACGCGACCGTAGACGCGGGCCCGGACCGCGCCGGCGTCACGTTCAACGAGGAACTCCAGCCCAGCTTCCCGTCGCTCACCGTCGTCGGACCGGACGGCAATCTGTGGTCCAAGGGTGATCCGGTGGTCGAGGGCAAGACGGTCAGCGTCGCCGTAGGCGAGCTGGGCCCGGTCGGCGAATACACCATCGCCTATCGGGTGACCTCGGCCGACGGCCACCCGGTCAGCGGCAAACGGCACTTCACCCTGGGCAAGCCGGGCAACGGCACGCCGGGGCCGAAGCCGAACGCGAAGGCGAACGACAGCTCGGACGGCTCGGACGGGATCCCGCTGTGGGTGTTCGTGGTCGGCGCGGTCGTGTTGTTCGGCGGCGGACTCGCATTCGCCTTGTTCGGCGGCAGGAGCCGCGACCAGAAGCGGTGAGCGACGTGAAGACCGGCGGCCGGGACGGCGCTCGGCGCGCCCCCGGCCGGATGCCATGGCCCGCGGTATTGCTGACCTTCCCGGCCGGGCTGCTGGGCGTCGTACTCGCCTGGGTCCTGATCCTTCCTGGACCGCTGCCCGGGGAGGCCGTGGTTCGGGTGGTCGCCGACGGTGTCGGGGCCACCGCGCTCGGGTTGGCCGCGCTGCCCAGAGTGGCGCCGCGCTCGCGGACACCGTGGCGGCTGCTCGCGGTGGTCGCCGGGATCTGGGCGGTGGCCGAATTCGCCGTGCTGGTCTTCGAGGCCGCGGAGGTGGTCGACGTTCCGGTGAGCCGACTCGGCGCCGGAGAGTTCGGCACCTACCTGGTCGACGTCAGCGGCGGGCAAATCGGGATCGCGATCCTGGTCGGCGTCGCGACGGTGGCCGGTGGATCGGCGCTGGCCTTCCGGCGGCCCGAGTCCGCCTCCGCCGATCTGGTGCTGGTGTTCGCGGCGGTCGCGCTGGCGTTGCGGCCGATCACCGGGCACATGTCGCAACAGGCGTTCGGGTCGGTTCTCGCCGCGGTGCACGCGTTGGCGGCGGGCGCCTGGTTCGGGTTGCTGGTCGCGCTGGCGCTGGTCGTGCGGACCCGGGGCGAGTGGGCGGCCGTGCTGCCCAGGTATTCGGCGGTGGCGTTGCCCCTGGTGGCGGTCGTGGCGGTGACGGGACTGCTCAACGGGCTGATCCGGGTCGGTGGGGTGGCTCCGTTCGTCAGCACCGGTTACGGCCGGATTCTGCTCGCCAAGACCGTGGTGCTGCTCGGCTTGCTCGCACTCGGCTGGTGGTGGCGGCGCAGTTGGGTGCCGAAGGCGGCCGACCACCGGATGGACGCGAAGGACTCGCTGCGCCGCGCGGTAGCCGAGGTGGTCGTGATGGCGCTCGCCTTCGGCCTCGCCGCGACCCTCGCGGTAACAGCCTGAGCCGCGGCTCCGCGTCCCGGTTATGCGTACCTTCCGCCTTCGCTCCGGCCATGCGCCGGCTGAGGACGGACCGCATCCGACCGCACCCGTTAAGGTCTGCGCATGACCGAAGTGAAGATCGTCGAGGATTGCGTGGCCTCGGCGGAGTCCGCGTTCGCCTACGTGAACGACTACCGGAACCTGTCGCGGTTCCTGCACGGTATCCAGTCCTTCACCCCGGTCGGCGAGCAGACCGAAGGCGTCGGCGCCACCTTCGACGGGCACATGAAGCTGGGGCCCGCCTCGCTGAAGTCGCGGATCCGAGTGATCCGCTGGGAGAGGGACTTCGCCATCGGCGTCGAGTCCATCAAGGGTTTCGACGTCGAATCCACCTTCTTGTTCCACGCCAAGGGCGCCAGGTTGTGCATGGTCGACGCGATCGTGGACTTCCGGGTACCCGGCGGCTTGGCGGGACGGGCCCTCGGCAAGACCATCGAGCCCTTCGTCAAGATCGCCGTGCAGCACACCACCCACAACCTCGTCACCCAGATAGCGGCGTTTCACGCGCGCTCTGTCTGATTTGCCGCGACTTCGTCGCGGCGTGTTCGCGGCCCATGCTCGGTCTCGCTTCGCTCGAAACCGGGGGTTGAGCTGAGCTGAGCGCGGGAGGCGGTAACTGCACCACGCGCGTTCGGGGTGCGGCTCGGGCTGTCACAGACCGAGGCTCGGGCTGTCATGCTGGAGGGGTGAGTGCTACACCCTCGGTCGGACAGCGGATCGGTTATATCTTCGGCCGGACCCTGCCGGAATCGATGTCCGATTGGGTGCGGGAGGACTTGGTCGGGCCGGGCGCTACGCGGCGTTACCTGCTGCGGTTTCTGGTGCCGGTGCTTCCGGTGCTCATGCTGTTCCTGTTGCTGCCCGGTCCCCTGTGGATGGGTCTGGCGATGATGGCGCTGCTGTACATCCCGCTGATCTACTTCACCGTGGCGCTGCTGTACGTCTACCGGCGCCATCGGCTGATCAAGCACGGTCTCGACCCCGCGCTCGCGGATGCCGACGCCCGCCGCAGGGGCGAGCGTGAGCGGCTGGAGTACGAGCGCCGACACGGACGTGGATGACCCGCATCGAGACCTGGCGGTGCCACATATCACAGGCATAGCCTGGAGGCATGAAAACCCCCACGTTCACGCAGCGGATCGCCTACGATCTCGGCCGCGAGCTCCCCGAGGAGCTGCACGAGTGGGTTACCCACGACCTCGTCGGACACGGGGCCATGGAACGCTATCTCGTCCGCTTCATCGGGCCGATCATCCCGTTCTTCGCCCTGGTGCTGCTGTTCCCCGGCCCGATGCCGCTGAAGATCGGCTTGATCGTGATAATGATCGTTCCGCTGATCGTCTTCACGGTCGCGCTGAGTTACGTCTGGCGCCGCTTCCGCTTGGTCCAGCACGGCCTGGACCCCGACCTGGTCGACCATGGAAAGTGCACCGAACACGACCGCGACCTGTACGAACTGCGCTACGGCCACAGATAACGCCGCCGCCCCCGAGAAGTAACGCGCCGATCGACCACGCGCGAGGACAGCCGACGCCCATCGACCGAAGCCTGACGCGCGGACGCGAGCCATAGGGGGGCCGCAAACACACAGCGCCGCAGGCGCTGGAAAATGAACACCATGACGGAATCGCAGAGTGTAATCGCCACCGCTGACCTGGCCGACGAGATCGGCCCGGAGATCCGCAGCTGCGACACGCAGTTCATCCAGTTCGGCGGGCGGGCGGCGTTCTCCGGACGCATCACCACGATCCGTTGCTTCCAGGACAATCTGCTGGTCAAGCAGACGCTCGGCGAGCCGGGCGAGGGCAAGGTGCTGGTGGTGGACGGCGGTGCGAGCGTGCACACGGCGCTGGTCGGCGACATCATCGCCGGGCGCGGCGTGGAGAACGGCTGGGCGGGCGTCATCGTCAACGGCGCCGTTCGCGACTCCGCCATCCTGCGCACCCTTGGCATCGGCATCAAGGCGCTGGGCACCAACCCACGCAAGAGCACCCAGACCGGTAGCGGCGACCGCGACGTGCCGGTCGAGTTCGGCGGGGTCACTTTCGTCCCCGGTGACATGCTCTACAGCGACCACGACGGCATCGTGGTACGCGCGGAGGATTGAGCCGGTGCGGCGGCGCGCCCGAATCCGCCCGTTCGCCGCGACGCGGCGGCGATCAGGCGGACACGATCGCCTTGTGACCGGCGAGCGCGACCACATCACCGATGTGCAGTTGCCGCCCGCGCCGCAGTTCCACCTCGTCGTTCACCCGCACCAATCCGGCGGCGATCACCGTCTTCGCCTCCGAACCCGAATCGATCAGGTTGGCCAGCTTCAGAAACTGGCCGAGCCGAATAACGTCGTCATCGATCGGTACTTCGACTGGTTCCGACATGGGGTAAATACTTACTACCCCATCCGAACTCGCCGAACACCGCCCCAGGTCCCCAGCGATCTCCGGGCAACCTATGCCGCACTCCCGCTCCGCGCAGAAATCGGAACGTCTCTACCGTATGCAACGAATTCACACCGATTTGGCCGTCCGCTCGCCCAAGTCAGCGCGGAATCACAAAAGTTCGTCGTCGAGCCTTATCGGCGGCGAACACGCCGCGCTCGAGTCCGGACCGAACGAACACCGCACAAACACGCGCGCCGCAGGCTTGGCAAATCCGACACACTAACGTACACACTGGTTCCGTGACCTCCACGCAAGCCCAGCAACACCTCGACACCGCACCACCGGCGGTGGATAAACCGACTCCGCCGGTTCCACACCGTGGTCATGGCCGACTTTCGGAAGTGCCGCATATCGCGGGGTTGACGCTCGGTATATTCGCGGCGCTGTGCTTCCTGTGGAGCCTCTCGCCCGCGCTGCGTTTCCTGACCCAGGTGCCGCGCCGCTATATCGATACCTATTACTTCGACGCGCCGGATACGAACCTGATGTGGGCGCTGGTGGTCGGATTGACGGCCGGCGCGATCACCAGCCGCAAACGGATCGCCTGGTGGTTGCTGATCGGCTATCTCGCGATCTACACGGTGGTCAACGCCATGGCCTTCGCCGAGCGCGGCAGTATTCACGCGCTGGTGGCGATGGTGGTGCACCTGGCCGTGATCGGCGTGCTCGTCGCGGCATGGCCGGAGTTCTACACCAAGGTGCGCCGCGGCGCCGGGTGGAAAGCGCTCGGCGTGCTGGTCGGTGGATTGGCGATCGGCGCGCTGCTGGGCTGGGGACTCGTGGAATTGTTCCCCGGCAGTCTTCCGCCGGGCCTGCAGCGGCCGGGGTGGGCGGTCTACCGGGTGACCGCGGCGGTGCTGGCGGACAACGAGCACTTCGACGGACATCCGCGACCGTTCGTCAACTTCCTGCTCGGCCTGTTCGGCGCTGTCGCGCTGCTGGCGGCGGTGGTCATCCTGCTGCGCTCGCAGCGGGCGGCGAACGCGATGACCGGCACCGACGAGTCGGCGCTGCGCGGACTGCTGGAGCGCTCGGACGTGGAGGATTCGCTCGGCTACTTCGCCACCCGCCGGGACAAGGGGGTGGTGTTCGCGCCGAGCGGCAAGGCGGCGGTGACCTATCGGGTGGAACTGGGTGTCTCCCTGGCCAGTGGTGACCCGATCGGCATCCGCGAGGCATGGCCGCAGGCCATCGATGCCTGGCTGCGGGAGGCCGATCAGTTCGGTTGGGCACCCGCGGTGATGGGCGCGAGCGAAGTCGGGGCGACGGCGTACCGGCGCGCGGGTCTCTCCGCGCTGCGCCTCGGCGACGAAGCCATTCTGGATACCAGGAACTTCTCGCTGGCCGGACCCGAGATGAAGCCGGTGCGTCAGGCCGCCAACCGGCTGCGCAAGCACGGTGTCGTGGTCCGCATCCGCAGGCATCGCGATATCCCCGCCGAGGAGTTCCGCAGGATCATCGCCCGCGCCGATGCCTGGCGCGACACCGAGACCGAGCGCGGGTTCTCCATGGCGCTGGGCAGGCTGGGCGATGCGCTGGACGGCGACTGCTTGCTGGTCGAGGCCGTCAATCCGCAGGAGCGGGTGCTCGGCATGCTGTCGCTGGTGCCGTGGGGCCGCACCGGCGTCTCGCTGGAGCTGATGCGCCGCGACCCCGGGGGTCCCAACGGCGTGATGGAGCTGATGATCTCGCAGCTCGCGCTGCATTCCGAGCTGTACGGCATCACCAAGGTGTCGCTGAACTTCGCGGTGTTCCGCTCGGTGTTCGAGGAGGGCGGCCGGATCGGGGCCGGTCCCGTGCTGCGCTTGTGGCGCGGCGTGCTGCTGTTCTTCTCCCGCTGGTGGCAGTTGGAGGCGCTGTATCGCTCGAATGTGAAGTATCAGCCGTACTGGGTGCCCCGGTTCTTCCTGTTCGAAGATCGCAGGCACCTCCCTCGCGTCGCGATGGCCAGCGCGCTGGCGGAGGGCTTCCTGCCCCGGTTCGGCAAGGAGCCGGACACCGCGATCCACACCGGCGAACATGTCGCGGTGCCCGCCACCGTGACGGGTCTGCACGCCGACGGCAGCGCGCCGGATATCCCCGAGCACGAGAGTACGGAGCAGTTGCCACGCAGGCCCGAACAGGTCCGCGTGCGCATGGACAAACTGGCGCGGCTGACGGGTTCCGGCATCGATGCCTATCCGGTCGCCTACCCGCCGACACACACCGTCGCCGATGCTCGGCGTTCCCCGCGCGGCACCACGGTCCGGGTCTGCGGCAGGTTGCTGCGCATCCGCGACTACGGCGGCGTGATCTTCGCGGTGGTCCGCGACTGGACCGATGACATCCAGCTCGTCATCGATCGCGACCGGGTCGGCGCCGACCGCAGCGCCGAGTTCGGCGAGTTCTTCGATCTGGGCGATCTGATCGAGGTGAGCGGTCAGATCGGGGCCAGCAGGCGCGGTGAGCTGTCGCTGCTCGCGGCGGACTGGCGGATGCTGGGCAAATGCCTGCACCCGCTGCCGGACAAGTGGAAAGGGCTGGCCGATCCCGAGGCCAGGGTGCGGCAGCGCTACGTCGACATGGCGATCAACACCGAGATCCGCGAGGTGCTGGCCAAACGGAGCGCGGTGATGCGCTCGTTGCGGGACTCGCTGAACTCCCTGGGTTACCTGGAAGTGGAGACGCCGATCTTGCAACAGGTGCACGGCGGCGCCAACGCCACGCCGTTCCTCACCCACATCAACGCCTACGACCTCGACCTGTACCTGCGCATCGCCCCCGAGCTGTACCTGAAGCGGCTGTGCGTCGGCGGAATGGAGAAGGTGTTCGAGATCGGGCGCACCTTCCGCAACGAGGGCGTCGACTTCAGCCACAATCCCGAGTTCACCATTCTCGAGGCCTATGAGGCGCACAGCGACTACGAGCGCATGATGCACACCTGCCGACAGCTGATCCAGAACGCCGCGATCGCCGCCAACGGCGCCATGGTGGCCCTGCGGCCCCGTGGCGACGGGACCTTCGAGGAGGTGGACATCTCCGGCGAGTGGCGGGTGCGGACGGTGCACGGCGCGGTGTCGGAGGCGATCGGTACGGAGATCACACCCGAGACCGAGGTCGAGGAGTTGCGCCAACTGTGCGAAAAGGCCGAGGTGCCCTGTCAGCACGGCTGGGACGCCGGTCAGGTGGTGCTGGAGATGTACGAGCACTTGGTCGAATCCCACACCCAGGAGCCGACTTTCTACATAAACTTCCCGACTTCGGTGTCCCCGTTGACCAGACAGCACCGCAGCATCCCGGGCGTGACCGAGCGCTGGGACCTGGTCGCCTGGGGTGTCGAACTCGGCACCGCCTACAGCGAACTCACCGATCCCGTGGAGCAGCGCCGCAGGCTCACCGAGCAGTCGCTACTCGCGGCCAACGGTGATCCCGAGGCGATGGAACTCGACGAGGACTTCTTGCAGGCGCTCGAGCACGCCATGCCGCCGACCGGCGGGCTCGGCATGGGCGTGGACCGGATCGTCATGCTGATCACCGGACGCAGCATCCGCGAGACACTGCCGTTCCCCTTGGTGAAACCACGCTGACCGAGCCTTCGTCCTGGAAGGATCCTCATCGAACGAATCGGACCGCTACCCTTGGAGATTCGGCCCCGGGAGGAGGCCGCGACACCAAAGGGGTTCCGATATGTACCTTGACCTGCTGACGAACGCGAGTCTGCTGGACCACACCGTATGGGCCAGCCCCGACACGTGGAACTCCGCGCTCGAGTTGGCCGCCAAAAAGAAGAAGAGCAGGGGCGGCGGCGGGCTGATCATCGGCGCACTCTGCTGCCTGCTGGTGGTCGCCCTGATCATCGGCGGCATCTACCTGCTGACCAAGCGCAGGAAGAACAACTAACGGCAGACACCGACGGCCCGGCTTATCGATACGACCGGGCCGTCGTCGCTGTGGTCTCAGGCGCGCTCGGATGCCAGCCGGACGAAGGGTCGATGGGGCCGGATGGAGTGGGCCAAGGGTATGCGGCAGAGTGGGGTGGGTGCAGTTGATTCTCGTTCGCCATGCCCAGCCGGTCCGGATGCTGACTTCGGGTGGGCCCGCCGATCCGGAGTTGGCCCCGGTAGGGCTGGAGCAGGCCGAGCGGGTGCCCGCGGCTCTCGGCCATCACCGGATCTCCCGGGTGGTGAGCAGCCCGCAGCGCCGGGCGCGGGAGACGGCGGCGCCGACCGCCACGAAACTGGGGCTCGGCGTCGATGTCGTCGACGACCTCGCCGAATACGATCGCGATCTACCGGCCTACATCCCCATCGAGGACGCGAAGGTCGAATTCCGCGACGCCTATGACCGGATCAAGGCCGGGCATCTTCCGGTGCAGGTGGACGGTGCGGCATTCAAGGCCAGGGTGTACGCCGCGGTCGCCGATATCGTCGCGGCCACCGATCCGGCCGACACTGTCGTCGCGTTCGCGCACGGCGGTGTGATCAACGTGCTGCTGCAAGAGGTCCTCGGGCTGGAGAGGCCGCTGACCTTCCCCATCGACTACTGCTCGATCACCCGCATCCTCTTCTCCCGCACGGGGCGCCGCACGGCCGCCACCGTCAACGAGAACGGGCACGTCTGGGACCTGTTGCCCCGCAATATCGCCTCGAGCTGAGCACTCACAGAGGATTGCCAGGCCGATCGCACCGGTGTCCCAGTCACGGAATCTGAGATAGGACACGTGAGCCGCTCCGATCAGCGAAAACTGCTACTCCACTGCGGCGTCTGGCCCGGGTGGCCATGGCCGGCGCGCTGATCGCACTCCCGCTGGCGGCCCTCGCGTCGACCGCGTCCGCCGAAACTCCCGCAGCCCCTGGCGTCGTACAGCGGGTGGACGCACCGCAGCAGGTCGCCGACCACGACCGCCCCTTCGACCGTGACGGGCGGCATGACGATCAGGGCCGTGGGCCGGACAACGGCCCCGGCCGCGGACCGAAGGATGGCCCCGACCGTGGGCCGGACGACGGCCCTCGGCAGGATGCTCCACTGCCGCAGCAGCAGTTCCTGCCACCGACCGGGTCGAGCTAGCCACCGCCGTTCGAAAGGGCTCACCTCCGAGTTCGAAGGTGGGCCCTACGTTTTGGGTGCCTGCTCAGACCATGCCCGCGATCCGCTGATCGCCACGCGGTGAGTTATTCACAGCCGATTGCCAGGCCCGTCGCACCGATGTCCCAGTGACCGAACCTTCGATAGGACCGGTGAGCCGCTGCCGAACGGCGACTCACGGTTCGAGAGAAAGGAATTCCGTGTCGCTCTCCAAAACCATTACGCCGCTGCGGCGTCTGGCCGGGGTCGCCGCGGCCGGTGCGCTGATCACCGTCCCGCTCGCGGCCCTCTCGGCGACCGCGTCCGCCGAAACCACCGCCGACCAAGCGCAGATCCAGCTAGTGGACGCCCCGCAGCAGGGCGCCGACATCGACGGCGGCCCCCGCCATTTCGAACGTTTCGAACGGCATGACGGGCCGGACAACGGGCCTCGTCTTTTCGAACATTTCGAACGGCACGACGGCCCGGACCGCGGGCCGGACAACGGCCCGTGGCGGGATGGCCCGCGGCAGAAGCACTTCTTCCGTGTGCTTCCGCCCACCGGGTCCAGCTAGACCCTCCGGCCGCATCGAAAAGGGCCCACCTCCGAGTGCGCGGGTTCTAGGAGTCGTTGCAACACCTCAGCTCGAGGGGTGTTGTGGATTTCGAGATCCGGGCGGATCGAACTCCGCAGGGACGTAAGAAGTT
>NZ_JBSGEZ010000123.1:0-11822 GCF_053603155.1 Nocardia sp. NPDC004260
TACTGCACTCGACAGGGTGTGGGAGAGTAGGACACCGCCGGAACATCCTTTCACGAAAGGCCCTCGACACCGTCGAGGGCCTTTCGTCGTTCATGCAGAGAATTACTTTCCATACCGACCGGCGGTGAGCGCGTTCGTCAATTCGGCTGCCGCGCTGCGGGTCGCATCGACGAATTCATCGCGTTCCACGCGTGTCGTCGCCACCTGCAATGGCCCCAGCTGAACCTCGTAGGCCGCGGTGCCGCTCGCATCGAAAACCGGGGCCGCGAGATAACTCAGCGGCAATATCTCATCCGAATCCAGCTCCGCCCGCGTGAAAGGCCGGGACGTGAGCGCGGCGAGCTGGCGTAGCGCGCGAGTACGCAGATGCGGTCTGAGCAATTCGGATCCGACCGCACCGAGGAGATCGGCGAGCAGGTCGACCAGGCCCGCGTCGTCGGCGCGCGGCCGGAACACCGCGACCCCGCGTTCACGCACCAGTGCCAGCAGCGCGCCGACGATGCGTTGATCCGCCTCGTTGGCGGTGTTCAGCCACGTGTTCTGCTCCTTTGCCGGACGCCACGGCATCACACTCGCGCCGGCCGGGAATTGGAGCGGAATGCGATGTCCCACCGGGATTCCCGGCACCACTCGGTCGACGCCGTGCCGGACGTCGAGCACGGTGAGCCGGTCCGGCTCGATGCGGCTGAACGTGGCGCCATAGCCGGTCCGGGCAGCCAGACCGGCGAGGAGCTCGCCCACGTCCTGCGGAAGCGCGGCGCCGTGCAATCCCACCAGCGCCGGGCCGATGCCGTAACCGCGAGCCGGGTCGCGCACGACCCAACCGGCCGCGTCCAACTCGACCAGGATCGCGGTCGCGGTCGCGCGCGCGATGCCCAGCCGTTCGGCGATGCCCGCGACGCTGATCGGCTCCCCAGAGGTCGCCAGTAGCGACACGATGTCGACGACGCGCCGCGTGGGCGGCGACGCAGATCGGTCCGGCATGGTGGCAACCCCTTGTCCCGGCTCGGTGAGCGACTTACGATGACGAATATTAGATCACATACTGTCGAATATTCGTCAGTCGTGCGCTGAGGAGCGTGAATGATTCTGGATCGGTTCCGGATCGATGATCAGGTCGCGATAGTCACCGGCGCGGGTCGTGGCCTGGGCGCGGCTATAGCGGTCGCGTTCGCGGAGGCGGGTGCGAATGTCGTCATCGCCGCACGGACCAAAAGCCAGCTCGATGAGGTAGCCGAGCGGGTCTCCGCCACCGGGCGACAGGCCCACGTGGTGTCCGCGGATCTGAGCGACGCCGAGGCCACGGCGGCACTCGCCGAGGCGGCGGTCGAACGCTTCGGGCGATTGGACATCGTGGTGAACAACGTGGGCGGCGCACTGCCGTGCCCGCTGCTGGACACGACGCCGCAGGCACTGCGGGACGCGTTCGACTTCAATGTCGCGAACGCGCACGCCTTGGTCCGCGCCGCGGTGCCGCGCATGCTCGAAACAGCGGGCGCCGGCTCGATTCTCAACATCACGTCCACGATGGGGCGGCTTCCCGGACGTGCGTTCGCGGCATACGGCACCGCCAAGGCGGCTCTGGCCCATTACACCAAGCTCGCCGCTCTCGACCTCAATCCGCGTATCCGGGTGAACGCCATCGCGCCGGGCTCGATCCTGACCTCCGCACTGGAGGTGGTCGCCGGAAACGAGGCCATGCGTACCGAATTGGAGTCGAAGACGCCGCTGCATCGCATCGGCGAACCGGAGGACATCGCCGCGGCCGCGCTCTATCTGGTGTCGCCCGCGGGGAAGTATCTCACCGGCAAGATTCTCGAGCCCGACGGCGGCTTGATCGTTCCCAACCTCGACCTTCCGATCCCGGACCTGTGACATGACATATCGCGTAGTGCAATGGGGCACCGGCAATGTGGGCAAGCATGCCTTGGCCGGCGTGATCGCCCATCCTGAGCTGGAATTGACCGGCGTGTGGGTGTCCGGTTCCAAGAGCGGAGCGGACGCGGGGACGCTCGCGGGGCTCGATCGGCCCGTCGGCGTCGCCGCGACGACCGACGCGCAGGCATTGCTCGCGTCGCGTCCGGACTGCGTCGTCTACTGCTGTATGACCGACAACCGGCTGTTCGAAGCCGTACAGGATCTGCAACGGATCCTGGCCGCCGGGATCAATGTCGTCGCGTGCGCACCCGTGTTCTTCCAGTACCCCTACGGCGTGCTGCCCGACGAGTTGCTGAAGCCGGTGCAGGAGGCAGCCGCGCAGGGCAATTCGTCGCTGTGGGTGAACGGCATCGACCCCGGTTTCGCCAACGACCTCCTGCCGCTCGCGCTCGCGGGGACCTGTCTGCGCATCGATCAGCTGCGCTGTCTGGAGATCGTGGACTACGCCAGCTACGACAACCGCGCGGTCATGTTCGACATCATGGGCTTCGGCAAGCCACTCGACGAGATCCCCATGCTGTTGCAGCCCGGCGTGCTGTCGCTCGCCTGGGGCGGTACGGTTCGCCAGCTCGCGGCCGGGATCGGGGTCACCCTCGACGCCGTCACGCAATCCTACGAGCGGATCGCGGCGCCGGAGTCGTTCGACATCGCGACCGGGCACATCGCCGAAGGAACCGCGGCGGCACTGCGTTTCGAAGTGCGGGGCATGGTCGGAGACGTGCCCGTCACGGTGCTCGAGCACGTGACCAGGCTGCGCCCCGACCTGTGCCCGGACTGGCCCCAGCCGGCGGACCCGGAGGGCTCCTACCGGGTCGAGATCACCGGCGAGCCCAATTACGCGTTGGACCTGGTGACCTCGAGCCGCAACGGGGATCACAACTACGCGACCGTCCTGGCTACCGGCCTGCGCATCGTCAACGCGATTCCAGCCGTGGTCGCGGCCCCCGCCGGAATTCTCACCGCGCTCGATCTCCCGCTGATCACCGCTCCCGCGCAGCGTCCCGGTCGCTGATCCACCACCCGGTCCACGCCACGCGGAGGTAGACGGCCCGCGGAGCCGCTGACCGATCGCACGGCGGTCCCGCCCGGGGCTACCCGGCGTATCGCGCGGACGGTGCGCGGTCGAGGTCAGCGATGAGCTCCGGCTTGCCGGTCACCGGCCAGCCGCGCGGCCGGCCGGCGTGGCGGTCGGTCGCCGACGGCGTGTCGCGCTATCGGCCCCGGCCGGTCGTGTGACCGGCTCGGTAGCACGCGGGGCTACCCGGCCCGCACGGGACAGTGCCCCGTGGTCGCGAACTCGGATGCGGGCAGCCGACCGGAAGTGTTGGCGCGGTTGCTCGGCCGTGCTTCGGGCTCGCCCGTTTCGACCGGCCGGGCAAGTAGGCGGCCGACGCGGGGGCTACCCGGCTCGCAGCGCGGACAGTGCCCGCTCGATGTCGTCGGCGCTGTTGTAGAGGTGGAAGGCGAACCGCAAGCCGCCGCCTCGCGCTGAGGCGACCACCTCGGCCTGCTCGAGCCGGGCCGCGAGGTCGCCCGCGCCAGGGACGGAGACGATCGGCGAGGGCGCCTCGACGGGCTCGAAACCCAGTGCGCGCAGTCCGGCACGGAAATGGTCGGCGAGTTCGAGGTCGTGCGCGCCGATCTTGTCGACGGTGAGTTCCTCGATCAGCGACAGTCCGGCCAGCGCCGCCACGATGCCGAGCCAATCGGGCGTCGTGTCGAATCGCCGTGCCGTCGCGGGCAGCGCGGCCGGGCGGTACAGCTCCGCCCAGCGGTCCTCGGCGGCGTACCAACTGGAGCCGATCGGGCGCAGCTGCGGGACCAGCTCGGGCGGCGTGGCGAGGAACGCGACGCTGCGCGCGCCGATCAGCCATTTGAAGCTGGCGCAGACCCAGTAGTCCGCGTCGGCGAAGCGCAGCGGCAGCCAGCCCGCGGCCTGGGTGGCGTCCACGAGCAAACGCGCGCCGTTGGCCCGGGTGACCGCGCGCAGCTCGGGGAGATCGGCGACGCGGCCGTCCGCGGATTGGACCACGCTCACCGCCACCAACTCGGTCTCCGGACGTACCTGCGCGGCCAGCTCCGCGAAAGGGACGAAGCGAACGACGAGATCGTCCCGGTACACGAAAGGCATCGAGACCGAGGCGAATTCGCCTTCCGGCAGGAGGACCTCCGCGCCCGGTGGCAGTGCGGCGGCCACGGGTGCGATCAGGCCCGCGACACCGCTGCCGAGCGCTATGTCATCGGCGGTGGCACCGTCGAGCAGCCGGGCGAAGCCCGCGCGCAGGTCCGGTACCAGGAGGTCCACTTGGGATGTCGGTCCACTGCGGCCGGTGGCCCAGCTCGTGCTCGCCTCGCGCACCGCGGCCAGGGCGCGGGCGGACGGCAGACCGAAGGAGGCGGTGTTCAGGTAGGTGATCTCGGGAGTGAACTCGTCAGGCGCTAGCGAGGGCATGTTCGCAGCATCCGCCGGGCGGCGCGGGACCGTCCAGCGCCACCGGGCGGATAGTGGACCGTTTTCCCACCCGTCACTTACCGGGCGCCCACATGTTGGACAGCAACTGGAAGCTCGGTGTGTCCGACAGCGATTGCATGGATTCGTAGATGCGCCGGTAGGCCGTGGAGGCGATGCGCCACTTGCCGTCGTCGTCGCGGCGGTAGGTGTCGGTGTAGTAGCCGGCTCCTCGGATCAGCACCCCGTACTCGGTGGCGATCACGGTGTCCTCGAAGGCCCAGGATCCCGTGGCCGTCGCGCCGTCGACGCCGATCTCCGGGTGGTTGGCGATGTGGACGGTGACCAGCGAGGGGCCGAGATTCTCCCGCATGAACGCGGTGATGGCGTCACGGCCGTCGAGGTTCAGCGGCTCGCCCATGGCGTGGGTGCCGTAGCGTCCTTTCGCGTCGACCGCGAGGGTGTCGGCGAACTCGTCCCACTCTTTGAGGTCGAGGGCACGGAAGTAGCGGTACTTCAACTGGCGGACGGCTTCGATGGCGTCGAGATCCATCTGTCGAGCCTGGCACGTGCGGCCCCCGCAGACAAGAACGTGTTCTATTTTGGGGCGAGTCGGCGTCGCGAAGGGACGGATCGAGATCCGCGAGGGTCAACCGTGTCGTCCGGAGCGGAGGCCGATCCGATCGGGGACCTCGGCCGCAGGCGAGGGTGTCGAACCGGGCGGGGCGGGTACCCCTATGACGGGCGTTATCGTCGCCACGGCAGCGTCCTGGGTACCGATCTCGTCACGACCAGGGGAATCTTGCGATGACCGACCGCCACGCCACCCACGACTCGAACCAGCAGATCCCTCTCGACCAGGAACTCGCCCTCGAGGCGGCCGCGCGGCGCCTGGAGAACGAATTCGACGGCGTCGCCAGCGAAGCCGCGATCGAGGACCATCTCCATGCCTACTACGACCATGTCGCCGACCACGCCACCATCGTCAACTTCTTGCCGCTGCTGGCCGAGCGTTACACCCGCGAATGGCTGTTCGCCCTCGAGGATTCCGCGCACGGGTCCGCTTAGCGGCCTCTAAGCTCTACGCGAGCACGCGTGGAGGTTGGCAATGACGGTCGAGGTGATGACCGATTCCGAGACGGGGGATTTGCCGACCGGATCCGGACAGGCAGCACGACCGAGCCAGCCCCCGGTATCGATGATCGAGCGGATGACGCTGATATTGGAGGCCTTCGACGGCGCGACGCCGACGCTCACCCTCGTCGAACTGGCCGAGCGCACCGGACTGCCGCGCTCCACCGTGCATCGCATCCTCGACCAGCTGATCCGGCTGCGCTGGCTGGCGCACGCGCCCGGCGGTTACCGGCTGGGCCTGCGCACTCTGGAGTTGGGTGGCCTGGCCGCCGACCACAACGAGATCCGCGATGTGGTGAGCCCACTGCTGCACGACGTCTGCCAGCAGACCGGAATGGTGGGCCATCTCGGCGTTCTGGACGGGCGCGATGTGTTGTATTTGGACAAGGTCGGCGGCCGGATCGCCGCGAGCGTGCCCACCCGGCTCGGCGGCCGGATGCCCGCGCACAGCACCGCACTCGGCAAGGCGCTGCTGGCGACGCTGGACCCGAGCATCGTGGAGGCGTCCTTCCGGGATCGCCTGCCGCAGCTGACCGCTCGCACGCTCGCCGACCGCGCCGAACTGCATCGCGAACTCGGCCGCATCCGCAACCGTCAGGGTGTCGCCGTCGACAACGAGGAGTCCGTGCCCGGAATCACGTGCGTGGCAGTGCCGATTCGCGGTCGCGGCGCGGCGGTGGCCGCGGTGTCGCTGTCGGGCCTGATCGGTGCCGACGCGGTGGCGCCGGACACCGCGCGGCTGGCCATGGCGCTGGCCGAGATCGCCCGTGAGGCGGGACGAACCCTGTGCCCTCGGCACGCGCGTAGGCTCTAGCTGCACCGCGCGGTCCAGCACCGGTGCGCCCGGCTCCGCCGGATCATTTCCGATCGGCCGCGGTCGTCCCCGGACGGAATGGCCGAAATTAGCGGTGCGCTTGCTGAATTGCCCGCCTTTCACTGTGAAGAATTTTCGTTCGCCGTGCGCGCGAGGGGCCGGGCTGCTTTCCTGGTGAAGTCAGGATGGACAGTCCGCGAGGAGCCGAGCCGGAGTCGGGGAAGCGATGCACCGGGTACCGATCCAAGAGCGGCCATTCCGTTCCGAATGGCTATGGTTTGCGGCAGGCGCGCTGGCCACCGTCGCGGTGGTCGTCTGGCTGGTGCGGCCGTCGGCGCCGACCTGCGCCGCGGCGCGCCCGCTCGACGAGGTGTCCTCGCCGTCCCGATTCCCCGTATCCGCCGTGACTTTCGCGCCGATCGGGCCGGACATGTCCGCCGAGGTGCGCTACTACGTTTTCGGTACGCAGACATCGTGTTCCTTCCGCGAGCTGCCGCCGGGCGGCTACTATGCCGGGCTGTCGACCCCCGACTACGGGCGCGCCGATCTCTGCGGGGCATTCTTGGACATCGCGGGTCCACGGGGGTCGGTCCGCGCGCTGGTGGTCGACCACTGCCCGGCATGCGCTCCGGGACAGTTGGATCTCAGCGCGGCGGCGTTCGAGCGGATCGCCGATCCCCGCGACGGAGTGGCGCGGGTCGGGTACCGCCTGGTCCGCGATCCGCAACCGGCGCAGGAGCTGACCTACGAGGTGAAGCCGGATTCGTCCGCGGCCTGGTTCGGCATCCTGTTCGGTGGCACCGGAAATCCATTGCGCGAGGCGGCTGTTCGTCCGGCCGAGGGTGGGCCGTGGCGACAGCTCAGCCGAAGGGCCGACAACTACTGGACCCTTTCCGGTGCCGGGCTGGGCCCGTTCACCGCGCGGGTGACGGACGTCTTCGGCAACGAGGCCGAGATCACCGATGTGCTGGTGGAACCGGGGCGATACTCGGCGGGCAACCCGGCTCTATTCCGGCGCGCCGTCGTTCACGTCGTCGCCGTCGCTGGCGACCGCGACAGGGCCCGTCACGGTCGCGTCCGGCTGTCGACGGTAGCGCTCAGGTGAGCCTCGCGGCGAGCGCACGACCAGCGGCCCGGCCGGAGAAGATGCACCCGCCGAGGAAGGTGCCCTCGAGCGCGTTGTAGCCGTGCACACCGCCGCCGCCGAATCCGGCGACCTCACCCGCGGCGTACAGACCCGGGAACGCCGTGCCGTCCGGCCTGATCACCTGGGAACTCAGGTCGGTCTGCAGACCGCCCAAGGTCTTCCGGGTGAGGATGTTGAGCCGGACGGCGATCAGCGGGCCCGCGGCGGGATCGAGGATCCGGTGGGGTTTGGCGACCCGGCCCGCCTTGTCGCCGAAGTAGCGGCGCGCGTTGGCGATCGCCATCAGCTGGCTGTCCTTGCCGTACTTGTTCGCCAGTTCCCGGTCGCGCGCGACGATCTGGCGTTCCAGGTCGTCGTAATCCAACTGGGGGCCGCGCGCGATCTTGTTCATGCCCTCGACCAGCTCGCGCAGCGTGTCCGCGACGACGAAATCGACGCCGTGCTGCTTGAACGCCTCGACCGGGCCCGGCGCGCCCTTGGCCACGCGGCTCTTCAACGTGAGTTTGAGGTCCTTGCCGGTGATGTCCGGGTTCTGCTCGGACCCCGACAGCGCGAACTCCTTCTCGATGATCGACTGGGTGAGCACGAACCAGGAGTAGTCGTAGCCGGTCTTCAGGATCTCCTTCATCGTCGTGTTCGTATCGAATCCGGGGAAACACGGTGCGGGCAGCCGCTTTCCGTTGGCGTCGAACCACAGCGAGGACGGCCCCGGAATGATCCGGATGGCGTGGTCGGGCCAGATCGGTTTCCAGTTGACGATGCCCTCGGTGTAGTGCCACATGCGGTCACGGTTGACGATGGCGCCGCCCGCGGTCTCGGTGATGGCCAGCATTCGGCCGTCGACGTGCGCGGGCACGCCGGAGATCATGGTCTCCGGGCACGGGCCAAGTCGTTCGGTGGGCCAGTTGCGCCGGATCAGCTCGTGGTTGTGGCCGATTCCGCCGGAAGCCACGATCACGGCCTTGGCGCGCAGTTCGAACCCGCCCACTTCGGTGCGGGACGAGGCGCGACCGCGCTCCGGATCGGTGTCCTCGAGCACGGCGCCGCGCACACCCACCACGGCGCCGTCCTCCACGATCAATTCGTCCACCCGGTGACGGAAGCTGAAGCGGACCAGCCCGCGCCGCTCGCCTTCGAGCACGGGCTCGGCGAAGACCCGGACCACCTCGGGGCCGGTGCCCCAGGTGAGGTGGAAGCGCGGTACCGAGTTGCCGTGCCCGTCAGCGGTGGCGCCGCCGCGTTCGGCCCAGCCGACCAGCGGCGTCACGCGCAGGCCGAGGTCGCGCAGGTAGTCCCGCTTCTCGGTGGCCGCGAACCGCACGTACGCCTGCGCCCACTGCCGGGCCCATTTGTCCTCGTCGTCGCGGTCGAACCCGGCCGAGCCGAGCCAGTCCTGCAGGGCCAGATCGTAGGAGTCCTCGATGCCGAGACGCCGCTGCTCCGGGCTGTCGACGAAGAAGAGCCCGCCCAGCGACCAGAACGCCTGGCCGCCGAGGTTGTTGCGGTTCTCCTGATCGAGCACGTGCACCGTGCGACCGGCCTTGACCAGTTCGTGCGTGGCGACCAGGCCGGCCAGCCCGGCGCCGACGACGAGGACGTCCGCCTCGGGGCTGCTGTGGGACATGTTCATCCTTCGGTTGCGGTGCTGTAGGCCAGCACGACGTGGTGGAAGAGTTCGGTGCGGCGCTCACGCACGGCGCGGTTGTCCGGCTCCATCAGCACCTGCACGCTGGTGCCGTCGTGGACGGCGATGAGCGCTTGCCCGAACGCCTCCGGATCGGGCACGGTGCGGCCGCCGCGTGCGAGCGCCGCGACGATCGTGGGCATGAGCGCCGCGACGATGGCCTCCTCACGAGCGGCCATCACCCGGCGCAGCGCGGGGGTGCGCAGGGCGTGCGCGGTGAATTCGGCGGTGATCCGGTACCAGCCCTCCTCGACCGGGACCGCCCGTTCCAGTCGCTGGACGGCGGCGCGTACGTCATCGGTGCCCTCGGCCGCGATCTCGTCCAGGATGGCGCTCGCCTCGGCGAGCATCGCCGTGGAGCGCTGCTCCCACATGGCCAGGAACAGCTCGTCCAGCGAGCTGAAGTTCGAGTAGAACGCCCCGCGGGTGAATCCGGCGCGCTCGCAGACCCGCTCCACGGTGGCGCGGCCGAAACCCTCCTCGGCGAACGCCTCGTAGGCGGCGGTCAGCAGCCGGTTCCTGGTTTCGGCGCGGCGGCGGGTGACCCGGGCGGGCGCGGCCTGCGCGGCATCGGACGTCATCGCGCACCTCCTCGGTCTAGGCGTTGGATACAGGAATGTACTCGATACAGAAATGTATCAGAATTCGCCGGACCGCGTGGCCGTATTCGCCGAGTAGGGTGATTCCGGCCCGACCGACGCGGTCGGGGTGCCCGTCCGTGTCGATCCGATCGGTGCGAGGTGATCCGATGAGCGAGGTTCGAAGCCGTACGTCCGCGATGCGTAGCTGGCGGGTGCGCAGGCCGGGTCCGATCGAGAGCGGGCCGTTGGACGCGGAGCGAACACCCGTCCCCGAACCCGGTCCCGGCGAACTGCTGGTGCGTGTGCTGGCCTGCGGTGTGTGCCGGACCGACTTGCACGTGGCCGAAGGCGACCTTCCGGTGCACCGCGCCGGGGTGGTGCCCGGGCACGAGATCGTCGGCGAGGTCGTCGTGGTCGGCAGGGCCGCTGCGGGTTTCGCGGTGGGGGACCGGGTGGGCATCGCCTGGCTGCGGCACACGTGCGGCGAGTGCAAGTTCTGCCTGCGCGGGGCGGAGAACCTCTGTCCGCATTCGGCCTACACCGGTTGGGATGCCGACGGCGGCTACGCCGAATTCGCTTGTGTACCTGCGGCTTACGCGCTGCGCCTGCCTGCCGGCTACTCCGATGCCGATACCGCCCCGCTGTTGTGCGCTGGCATCATCGGGTACCGGGCGCTGCTGCGGGCCGCCGTGCCGCAGGGCGGGCGGCTGGGGATCTACGGTTTCGGCGGCAGCGCCCACATCGCCGCTCAGGTAGCCGCCGCGCGCGGAGCGGAGGTGCACGTGATGACGCGGGATCCGGCGGCGCGGGAGCTCGCCGCCGCGCTGGGCGCCGCCTCGGTGCAGGGCGCGGCGGATCCGCCTCCGGTACTGCTGGATTCGGCGATCCTGTTCGCGCCCGTCGGTGAGCTGGTGCCGCCCGCGCTGGCGGCGCTCGATCGCGGCGGGATCCTCGCCATCGCCGGTATTCATCTCAGCGACATTCCCGCCTTGAACTACCAGCGGCATCTGTTCCAGGAACGAGAGATTCGCTCGGTGACCGCGAACACCCGCGCGGATGCCCGCGAATTCCTGGCTTTCGCCGGCGAACACCGGATACATCTGACCACGCACGGGTATTCCCTGGACATGGCCGATCGGGCGCTGGCCGATCTCGCGCACGGACGATTTGCCGGTGCGGCGGTTCTCCTGCCATAGAACACGATTCGGCGCTGACTCCGTATCGGTCGGATGGAGTTCCTTGACGGCCTCCTGAGCCGTTCTTACCTTCGCGGATATAGCCGAGTAATTGTCACTGACAAGTGTCGCTCGGCTGTCTCACAACGGCGTGAGTAGGTGAGTACGATGGCCAACCGGAAGGTAATCCAGTTCGAGAAGTGGCGTGTAGTAAGGGCATTCGCCGTGCTACTGCTCGTCGCGGGTTTCGGGGCAGCGACGGGAATGCACGCATGGGCCGCGTCCTGTGCGGCGGTCGACGTCGTCGTCGCCAGAGGCACCCATGAACCCGGGTATCTGGGTTCGGTGGTGGGCGATCCGCTGTACGACGCACTGTGGCAAGCACTTCCGGTCGATTCGCAGGCCTATCGGGTGGACTACCCCGCCGACCTGCTCGATCCGTCCTCGATCAGCCGCGGCACCCAGGACATGACCGCGCACCTGATGTGGCAAGCGGCGAACTGCCCGGACCAGCGGTTCATCCTGGTCGGCTTCTCGCAAGGCGCCGTCGTCACCCACGGGGTGCTCGGCACCGGCATCGTCACCGTGCTCGGTGGCATCTACTCGCTGCCCGGAGCTGTGGGCTCCCGGGTGGCGGCGGTGCTGCTGTTCGGTGACCCGATCCGGCTGATCGGCTGGAACGTGCCGGACGGATACGCCGGGCGCACCGGAAACTACTGCGCGAACGGTGATCCGGTGTGCGAAGGCGGCATCCGTCCGGCCGCGCACACGGACTACCGGTGGGCCATGTGGCCCGCCGTGGAGTTCGCGGTAGACCGGATGTGACATCCCGAGACGGGAAATCCGCGGGGTGGGGGCGCGCCGCCCCCTGCCCCCACCCCCCCCACCGTCCACACACCC
>NZ_JBSGEZ010000124.1:0-11751 GCF_053603155.1 Nocardia sp. NPDC004260
TGAGCTGATGAGGGCCGCCGATCGTGCGGTGTTGTTCGCCGCGATGGCCGACTACACCCTGAGGAGTTGTTGATCGGCGGTCCGTTGTGGACCCGTGCCCTGGTCGCCGAGCTGATCCGCATGGTGGTCGGGGGTAGTGATGACCGAGCAGGGAGTGGGCAAATGGCTGCGCCGTCACGGGTTCACTCCGCAGCGCCCGGCACGGCGGGCCTACCAGCAGAAACCTGAGGTGGTGCGGCGTGGTTGGACACACCGAGTACCCCGCTATCGTCGCTCGCACCCGCAGCGAGAACGATATGGTGGCCTGGACCGATCAGTGCGGGCGGTGCAGCGACGTCGCCCCGCCGGGGCGTAGCTGGGCGCCGGAGGGCAGCACACCGGTGGTGCGGGTCAACGGCAACCGCCATCGCGTTTCGTGGCACACTGTGGTTTTCGGTGTTCACTGGCCCCTTCACCGCGAAGGTGTTCATCACCTTTCTCGACCGGCTCGCCCGCCAGGCCGGGCGCAAGGTCCATGTGACCGCCGACCGGCACCCGATGCACGGCAGCAAGCGGTAACCGCCTGGCTGGCCGCCAACACTCACCGCATCCGACTTCACCTGAATGTCGGCATCCAACGACACGTCTACCCTGCCCACGCCCGCTCACGCGACGACCTCGCCCCCCTGCAACCCGCCGGTTCCTACACCGCCGCCAACGCCAACCCGACATTGTCCGCGGCTACTTTCCCCCGCATGTCCGCTACACGACCCTGGAGGAAATGACATAGCTTCGGCTCAATAGAACGCGTCGCGCAACGTGACGGATCGGCGCTGCTTGTCGTGCATGCTCGGGTGGCGACAACAACACCGCGGAACACGTTTCGATGGCGCGCCGCCGATGTGCATGAGGCGAGGCGGATTCAGCTCGCGTCGTCGAGCCGTACCTTCACGACAATTGTCCGCGGAAAGTCCTCGGATGGCGGACACCGATCGAAGCGATGTCAGGAGCAGCTACGATCGCTGCAACAACGTGTTGCGTCGACCCTTTGAATCCGCTGGTCGAGCCGCAGTCGGAGTGATGGACTAGATGCCCGTCACGCACGTCCCGCACCCATACCGCGTACTCGAGCGCCACAAATACCAGCTCGGTGTCGCAGCGGTCCGAGCATTTCCAGCCCACGATTCGGTTGGAACGCGTCGCGCACCGCCGCCAGCCAGAACCGCCGTCAGCGGTCGGGATCCGTGTGGCATCGTGGCATCGGCCACTCACAACCGGTCCAGGGCGTCTGCGGTGAAGTCCCGGTTGACCAGATCCGGCGCAGGCGTCGCTCGTGCGTTCTGCCGCGTCGACGGGATACGCCACTTCCGCAGGAACGTGCCCTGCAACCCCGCCCGCAGCATCAGCCGCTCGACCCGCTTGTGACCCACCGCGATGCCGCGGCGGCGCGTGCACCCGCCGAGATCCATAGGTGCCGCCGGACCTGGTGTGGATATCGACGATTTCAGCCAGCAACTGCTCATCGGCCAGCCGCCGTCGCGACCGAGCCTTGGCCTGCTGCAGCCAACCATAGAACGTCGACGACGCGATACCCAGCACCCGCAATACGAACTCGACTTACGGAAACCTCCGCTTACCAAGGAAGGCTGTCTCCTGCGGCGACGTAGCTCCCGGTGGGGCCGTCAGTATCTACCTGCGCCATGCGCACGATGATCTCGGCGCCCTGCTCGACGGTCTGGGGGCCGGTGTTTCCATTCATGTCGGTCCTGGTGAAGCCCGGCTCCACCGCATTGATCCGCATGTTCGGAAACGCCTTCGCGTACTGGACAGTGATCATGTTGACTGCAGTCTTCGACGCCGGGTAGGCGACGCCGGGATAGGCGAATTCCGGGCTGGTCACAGTGGTGGTTAGCGTAAGCGAGGCCAGGCTGCTGCTGACGTTGACGACCACCGGGGCGGTGGAACGCTGCAGCAGTGGGAGAAACGCGTGGAGGACGCGCACCGTGCCGAAGACGTTCGTTTCGAATGTCTGCCGCATCAATTCGGCTGTGACGTCCTTAGCGCCGATCACGACGTTGGTATCAGTCCATTCCGGAGCGATGCCGGCGTTGTTGACGAGCACATCCAGCCCGCCATCGGCCTCGATGGCCTTGACTGCGGCCTCCACGGACGTATCGTCGGTGACGTCGAGTCGGACTACCCGGCCGCCCAGTTGCTCGGCGGCCCTGCGACCGCGTGCGGTGTCCCGGCTCCCAACATACACGGTGTGGCCCGCAGCAATGAGTCGGCGGGCGGTCTCGAAACCAAGGCCCTTGTTCCCTCCAGTAATCAGTGTTGCTGTCATGTTGCCACTGTAATGAGTATTTGGGACTTCTTGAGGCCTATTCGTAAGTGCTGAAGAAGTGTAGGCCGATGATGGCCTGCGATGTGGTGGCGAACGTTTCGATCGGTAGCCGGTAGCAGCCACCTTGCCCGGACAACAGCCGCCAGGTCTCCAGGTGTGCCACCGCCGATTCCACTGGGGTTCCCCTAGAAAAGTGGACAAGGTTAGCTTGCTTCGGGGGCTGCGTTGAGGGACTGCTCGTAGTCGATGAGTGAGAGCATTCCGATCGCCGAGTGTCGCCGCTGATGATTGAAGAACTGCATCCAATTGTCAATTGTGTCAATGAGTTCGGTCTTCGTCGCGAAAGTGTGCCGGTAGTAGCATTCGTGCTTGAAACTCGACCACAGGCTTTCCGCACCAGCGTTGTCCCAGCAAATGCCGGTGGAGCCAGCCGAGTGGAGCAAGCCGTGTCGCGTGCAGGCGGCAGCGGTCGCCGAGGCGGTGTACTGCGTGCCGCGATCGCAGATAGCGTGCTCGATCGCGTCGAGCAACAGGCTCGTGGTCATCGTGGTGCCGGTGCGCCAGCCGATGATCCGCCGCGCGTAGGCATCGATCACGAACGCCACATAGACCCAGCCGTACCAGGCCGACAAATAGCACGGGTCCACTAGCCTCGTTGTAGCGCGACATCGGTGATTTGACCTGCCTGGCCACCGCCGGGTAAAGGTTCGCCGTGTCCGCCATCCGACACGGTGATGGAGCCGACGACGGCTGCAGCGCTGGGTGAGGCACTAATCGGTCGGGGGAGGGTCGGTAGGGGTGATCGGATCCGGGCTCGATATGTCCACCGCCAGGCGCCATCGGCCGTCGGGTTCCTGCTGCCACATCGTCAGATACCGCACTACCGCGATGATCTCGCCGACCGGTCCGGCCAGGGTGACGGCACCCTGGATGTAGCCCAGTGCACCGGATGATTCGACGTGGTCGACCGCAACGGTGCGACGTATACCGGCGGACGCGACCCCCTCAACAGCGCGGCGCCAGAACTCGGTGATCGCCGCCCTGCCGATCACGGTCGGGAACCCGGTCGCTATCAGCTGCGCGTCCTGCGTGTAGTGAGCGGCGATCTCGCCGTAGTCGCCCGTGTCGAACAGATCCTCCCAGTACCGGGGGAAATCACGCAGATCCACTGCTTGCAGAGTAGCCAAGCCGGCCATGACGGCTCCTTTCATCGATCCGCACCGATGGCGCATACGCCAACTGGCACACATGCCATATTACACATGTGACAGGACAGGTAACATCAGTAGTTATGACTGCTGGTCAGGGAGTCGGCTTGCGGGCACGCCATCGCCGCCGCACAGAAAACACCGTCATCGACATCGCGCTGACGATGTTCCTCGACCGAGGCTTCGACGCGGTGACCGTCGAAGAGATCTGCGCGGCGGCGGAGATCTCACCGCGAACGTTCTACCGGTACTTTCCCGCCAAGGAGGACATCCTGGTCGCCGACCCGGACGTCGATGACGTACTGCGTGATTGCCTCGGCCGAGGCCACCGGCCCGGCGAAAGCGACGTGGATTTCATCGCGCGATCCATCGTGACCGCCATGTCTGCCCGCCGACCCGACCGGCTCGAACGCAGTTATCGACTGTTTCGGACCACACCCGCATGCCAGGCTCGCCTCGAGCGATTCGTCTGGCAAGACCAGCAGTCGATGGCCGACGCCCTGCTCGACGGCAAAACCCGAACGGCCACAAGCGAACTTCGTGCCCGCATCATCGTCCACACCGTAAGTCAAACCATCCGGTTGGCCGTCGCGGACTGGATACGCCACGACCGCACCGAAGACCTACACCAAGCCTGCGCGAGCGCACTGCGATTACTCCGCGAAGCACTCACCCAATAAACCGGGCGGCACCGACCCCAACGCCGGGCCCACTCCCACCGCCGCCGACACCGAGGTTGGTGTAGGTCTTCGAGAACCTATGACGCCAAGTGGTCTCCGTTGTTTCGTTGGCGGCGTACACGTCGAGATGTAGCCCTGCTTCGTGTAGCACCCGGGCGGACTCACGGGAAGCCGGCCCGCCGGCCGGAGAACACGACATCTGGATCAGCAGACTTTTCGGCTTGGCGCGAACTGCCCTCAAGAGGTGCTCGTTCGAGGCAAGCACGCGCCCGAAGGTATAATCGTCCACGCCCAATCGCTGCATCGTGCGCCCGGTATCGACCATGATGTCGTAGCCGTCCGGACCACCGTGTGCCTCGGAGGATCGGCAGACTGTGGACTACATCGGCGGTGAAAAGCGTCCGGTTCTCGCTCATGAACACCGGTGTATCTGGGTCACGCGCGAGGACCGCCTTGATCCGGTTACTCAAGTCTCGGTCCCCGGCGCCCAGTCGCGTGTTCCACTAGCGCAGGTCCGCGGCGACGTCGGCGACGCTCAGGTGCACCATCTGGGTACCTTCCCTGAACTTCGCACTCACACGCACGGCAGCCTCGGTCAATCTCGAGGACAGGCTTACGATCGGCGGCGCCATACCGAACGGCGATCCTCAATCCTGGGCGAGCGCCTCGGTACGGAGCCGAAACGGTGCGGAGCCTGCCGGGTTGAGCATGATGTCGACATTCGTCGGCGCGATCTGCGGCAGCACGCTCCCCGGTGCCGCGTTCCAGCGCTCCACCTCGACGCCGCGTTTATACACCGCGGCAGTGGCGACGACAATGCAGGCCACCCCGTCGGGAGCGAACCCGATCAGGGGTTGATCGTCTTCGTCGCAACCGATTTCGACCACCGAGTTGTGGACGGCCGAGACGATGTCCGCGCCGTCAGCGGCCAGTCGCAGCACCGCATCAACGGGATCGCACGGCACATCGTCGCCGGAAGGTAGTAGTTCGGGTTGGGGTGAAACGGGCCAGCGGTGTCGCCGTCGAACATCCACCCACCCAGGATCATCGATGGGAGGTGTCTCCGAAGGATTCGACGGGTTCCAGCGTCGATCGACCTGCACGACCCAGCGTTCCCGCTCACCCCCACCTTGTCCCGCCTCGTCCACCATATCCTCCCGGGAAACACTCCAGGCCTACGATTATCCCGGCTTCCCACCACAACGAACTCCGCCAAAAGCGACCTGTCCTGCCACCATGGCTCCCGCAGGCCATCCGGACATTCCTGAGCGATATGCTGGTGGACCCGGTGGAGCCGGTCGAAGTGAGTATTCGTAAGCGGAGCGCCCTCATTCATGATCCGTCGAGCAGGCTGGTTGTGTCGCCGCGAGGGATGGCGCGGTCGAACAATACCCAGTCGGTGGGTGCGTTTTACTCAGGGCGGATGCCTTTCCATACGCGCACTCGTAGCTGCTGACCGGTCGCTTCGGCAGCCGGCGATCCGCCCCACTTCTTCAGCTCCTTGTGCTGAGATGCCACCTCTGCCGCGTCTGTCATCGTCGAACGCACCCGATCCGTGCGAGTTCCGATGCCAGCCCGGCGACTTGATCGGGCAGCGACTCAGCTGCCCCACCGGGACGGTTGCATCGACGGGCACTGGGGCGCATAGACCCCGAATGGGGGCTGAATTGTGCTAACCTGGGCCAACATTGCCGCCCCATCGAGGTTCTGGGATGTGGCCGAGGTACAGTAAATGGTTCAGCCGGTCGAGCGTGCCGGCGATCGCAGATGTGCTCAAATCCGTGTCGCGGAGGGCTGCTCGAAGTTGTTCCTGGTCCACGGCTCGCAGACTGGCCATAACCTCCTCACCTATCGGCTTTCCTCCGTAACTTTCGTGGAAGAACCCGTAAGAGGGAGCGTGAGCTGTCTCGGGAAAGGCCAGTCCGTGGTCAATGGCCAGTACTTTCCGTTCATTGGCAGGACAGTCGTGTTCTTTTACAGTGCGGAAGTTACCGTAACGACGGTCGGTGTTGCCGATGACGTAGTCGAGCACAGCCATCCGTTCCCGTTGTCCCTCGGGATAACTTTCTACAATCTCGGCCTCTGACGAGGGTACAAATTTTTGTACCGAACCTCGGCCTATACGCTTGGGGCCAGTGGCGAAGGTAGTCGGTGGTACCAGCCCAAACCCCAACAGCCGGTCGACGCGGTAGGCCGCGACTTCTCGCTTCGCGTATTCGCCGGGCCGTGAGGGTATCGCGTCACGCAGGCCGAGTTTCTCACCGCGGACCGGTTTGAATACATACCGCTCACCGTCGCTGCCCCGCACTATATGTACAGTGTTTTTACCTTTCTCGAACGGTGTCAACCGGTCTTCGTGATTCGGTTTACGGAATCGCAGTTCCCGCAGGGCTATTTCGGCAGGGTCCGGCACGTATGCTGCCGTTCGATGTCGCGTTTGCCCTCCGATGCCAGCATCGGCCTGCCAGGCCACGTTGACAGCGGGCGCGCCTCGGTGATCTGCATCCACATAGCGTCTGGCCGCGCCGCCGGTCTCGCGGCTGGTGTTTATCAGGTGGCCTGCCTTCGCCGTACCGGCTTTCCGGATTACATCTGCCAGCCCGCCACGCAGATCCCGGAGAACTTCGAAAAGGGCCTTATTCACAGTCGATCACTATAGGTTGTCTTGCGGCCGTTGCACCGCGTCAACCCGACCACGGGCCGATTGCATCCGGGCGCGAACTTTCGTCGATCAGCCGGTAGTAGCTCCTCAAGAATGGCTGTCACAGCGCTCGCATGAACGCAGCGCCGTCAGTGCGCAGCACCCGACGGTGCTGACCGAGGAATTCGATGCCATCGTCACTGGCCACGGGATGGCCAGTTTCCCTCGGTGCTGCAGGGCTTTGATCCATCCCTTGGGCGATGCGGTGGGGCACGTCGTAGTGGCGCGCGACCTTGGTGGGTACCAGTGCGGCCAGGCGGGTGTGCCCGGTGTCGGTGATCGTGAGGGTGGAGGTGTCGTTCATGGGGTTGCGCTCGCTGGGTCGGTGCGGATGTGGCGGTAGATGGTCATGGGGGTGACGCCGCAGGTGGCCGCGATCTCGGCCATGGTGAAGGTCTTCGAGTCGTACATGCGCTGGGCCCGCTCGACCAGTACGGGAGTCATTTTGGGTTTGCGGCCGCCGCGGCGGCCGCGGGCGCGGGCGGCGGCCAGGCCGGCGGCGGTGCGTTCGGCGATCAGGGCGGCTTCGTATTCGGCCATGAGCGCGAACACCCCGAACACCAACTTGCCGTGGGCGGTGGTGGTGTCGACGATCCCGTTGGTCAGCGACCGCACCCCGACCCCGCGGTCCTCGAGGCCGCCGACGATGTCGATCAGATCGCGCAGATTGCGACCGAGCCGGTCGATCTTCCACACGATCAGGGTGTCGCCGGGGCGCAGATCGTTCAGGCATGCTTGCCACTGCGGCCGGTCCGCGTGGGTGCCCGAGGCGTGGTCGGTGTAGATCTTCAGGCAGTCCTCGCCGGTGGGAACTCCCCCTGGGGTGTGGACACCTTGAGTAGCCGGGCCGTTGGGTCCGGGGATCGAGGAGTTGATCGTGGGGACCAAGCCCTATCCGAAGGAGTTCCGCGCCGACGCGGTTGCGTTGTATCTGTCGGATCCGGCCAAGACGTATGCGGCGGTAGGCCGTGATCTGGGAGTGCATCCGGAAACGCTGCGGCTGTGGGTGCGCCACGCCCGCGCCACCGGTACGGCGCCAGCGGGCTCGAACGGGCGGGCGGGTCGTTGTCGGTTGTCCTCATGTGGTGAGGGGTAACCGATACCGCCGCCGACAATGCCTCGCCAGACTGCGAGGTGCCCGCGTGGCTTCTTCAGCAGTCTTCTGCTACCGGCCGTCGCCGTGCGAAACCGGCATCGCCGACCACGAGGGATATCGAAACCCGGGTGGGTTCGGCGCAGAAGCAGCCCACCCGGCGCGGACGGAGAAGAGGGGGCCGGGAAAGGCCAGGGTTCCCGGTCCCCGTTCGCCATCCAACCCGACCGCCCCGGCGACCACTCCCCATCTGTGGCGGTAGTCGATGTCTGCCGCGAGTGGGTTATGGGGTGCTGTCGAAGGAGAATCCGGCGGCTCGCCGCAAGGCGAAGCCCCCGCCGTATCGGTGCGCCGCGTGCTGGTCAGTTTCGGCCGGGGCCAGGAAGGGGTGCTGAACCACTAGGGGTGACGTCGACGAACATTCCCAACAGGCGCTTGAACTGCGCGCGCTGGTCGCGGTCGAACCCCTCCAGCATGTCGTCGGCCGCCTTTTCGGCGATTTGCTGGGCGCGCTCGAACGCCTTCGCGCCGGAGTCGGTCAACGTGACGGCGGCTATGCGACGGTCGGTCGGATGGTCGCAGCGCTCGACCAATCCGCGTGACTCCAAGTGGTCGATCATGCGCACCATCGCGGACTTGTCGGCGCCCAGATGCTCCGCCAGACGTGCCTGACTCGTCGGGCCGAGCCTGTCCAAGGTCATCAACACACCGAAATGTCGGCCCTGGATGTCGAGCCCGGTCAGCGCAGCATTGAATGTGTCGGCTGCGTGTCGATGGGCTCGTTGCAGCAGAGGGCCGATCGCGTAATCCGGCATCTCGTACCGGTTGGACATGGCAGCCGCCTCCATCTCTGTGGGTGCACCCACGGTCACCTTCGACACTATCGTCTCGCCCGAGAACATCTTCGATCGATACCACCGAAGTCGGGCGAAGCCACACCACCGGCGTCGACACCCCTTCCCGGTCAGACCAAATGCTATAATCTCATATGAGATGATTATTTTTGCGATGTCAGGAGGTTTCACATGTCCGATCCCACCGTCGAACAAGAACAAGTCCGGTCCGAGGCGTCGACTACCACGAGAGCGCAGATCGGGCGGGCACTGCTCGTCATCGTCGCCGTCGCGACACTCGTCGTGCCCGTCCTCCTCGACGGGGTCATCCTGCGCGGCGCCCACATGAACAACCCCGCCTTTCTGCCGCATGCCAAGCTCCACACCGCGATGTCGTTCTTCGCTGGGATCGCTCTCGCTCTCGGAGCGCTGGTCTGCCTGCTCGGCCGACCGGTCACCGACCGCTTCGGCATGACCGTCGGCGCCTACCTCTCGGCCGGATTCTGGCTCGCCGTGCTCGCCGCGGGCTGCTGGCCCGGTACCTCCTACTTCTTCGACGACGACCCGGTATACAGCCACCCACTTCGACGGCCCGAGACACTCGGCATGCCCAACAACGTCGCCACCGCAGTCCTGATGCTCACACTCACCATCGTCGGGCTTGCGCTCATCCTCGAACGCAACCGGATACCCGCAGGGTTGGTCCCTCGACGCCGGACCAATGGCAGTACTCGCTAAGAGCGTGTCTCACGTGGCTGATTTGGCGAGTTTCTTGTAGCAGGTCAGTGCCGCGGCGAGGGTGAGGAAGGCGAGGAAGTGTGTGGCCTTGCGGTCGTAGCGGATGCTGAGGCGGTGGTAGCCGGTCAGCCAGGAAATCGTGCGTTCGATCACCCACCGGTGGCGGCCGAGGCGCTGGGAGGATTCGATGCCTTTGCGGGCGATGCGGACGCCGATCCCGCGGTTTCGCACCCATTGCCGAAGTTCGGCGGTGTCGTATGCCTTGTCCGCGTGCAGCTTGCCTGGTTTGCGTCGGCGCGGACCGCGCCGCGATCGGGTGGCAGGAATTGCTTTGACCAGCGGCCGCAGCGCTTCGGCGTCGTTGGTGTTAGCAGACGAGACGCCCACCGATAGAACGATTCCCGCGCGGTCGGATAGCACGTGGATCTTCGAGCCGGGCTTGCCGCGATCGACCGGGCTCGGGCCGGTTAAAGGTCCCCCCTTTTCGCCCGCACACTCGCTGCGTCGATCACCGCTCTCGACCAGTCGATCAAGCCCGCGCCGCCCAGCTCATCCAGGACAGTGTTGTGCAGACGCCGCCACAGCCCGGCTTCGGTCCACACACTGAACCGGCGATGCGCGGTCGGGACGGTGACCCCGAACGAGGGCGGTAGCATCCGCCACGCGCAGCCGCTGGTCAGCACGAACACCACCGCGGTGAACACCGCCCGCTCATCAACGGGGGCGGTGCCACCACCCTGCGGACGCGCAGTGAACTGCGGGAGCAACGGCTCGACCAGGGCCCACAACTCGTCCGGGACGAGACGTTTCGACAACCCATCGACCACGAGTCGAACATCATGCAGCACAGCGCTCGAACGTCAACTTCTTCGGCGTGATCGCCGTCGACGTCGAGGCCGAACCAGCCAAGCTGGACGGCGGCGGCTGGCGTCCCCTGCGCCCCGCGGCGGCGGAATGCTGGCAAGGACTACTGGGTCGAGGACTGAGTTGCCGCGGTGATCTGCGTGCCCTGGGCAGACACCAGGCGTCATCCGGCGTTGCTGTCCAAGCTGAAGACGTGGGTGTAGCAGCTGGCTCTTGTGAAGGCGGTGCCGTCAGGATTGGTGAAATTCATGCTGGCCCGGTCTACGACGATGGCGACGTCGGCGATTCGGCGGACGATGGCGTCTGCGGGGCGGGACTGGATGGCTGGGAACCGCAGCGTCCCCGAGGCCATCACGCCGAGCAGGTCGGTCTTGGTGATGGTTGAGCCGTTGTCGGCGGCGACCAGGATGAAATCCTCGGCCAGCAGATCGTTCAGGCTGGTGGTGTCTGCGGCGACCTGGGCGTCGAAGAAACGCTGGTCTTGCTCGAGCAGGGATGCGCGGTCGCAAGGTTGGTGATGATTGTCAGACCTCGTCGCACCCCCCGGCGACTCCGCCCGATGCTGGACGCACCCAGGAGAGCAGTCCGTACAGCGTGGTGATCTCGTCTGCGGACAGGTTGGCGAACACCTCGCCGTCGATGCGCCGCGTGGCATTGTCGCGGCGGCGACGCCGCCCACGTCGCACCGGCGGCGGTGATCCTGATCGTCTCCGCGGTGCTGATCGGCCTGCGCATCGCGACCGCGTGAACTCAGCTAACTATAACTACGGGACTCAGCGGCGGCGGTTCGCGTTCTCATAAATGAGCGATTGGCGACGCGTGTGTCGGCTCGCCGCAACAAGGTGCCAGTCTTGCGGGCCGTTTCCGCAACGAGGCGCGCGATCCGGCTCATGGCGTCTCGTCCACGCTGATTGCGCGCAAAGTTCTGGATCCGGTGCTGAACTGCAGAGGGAGCCGAAGTCGCGCCGGGCGCAACGATATCTCGGAAACAATCAGCGCCACGCTGGGCCATGCTGTCGTTCTCGTGTTCGAACCTGGAAACTCCGCAGGTCAGGCCGTGGCGGTCTCGGCCTGCAGGTTGGCGTAGACGGTTTCGCGGCTGATGCCGAACTCTCTGGCCAGCGCCGCTTTCCGGACCTCGAGGAGTCCGACAGGCCCCAGGGCTTCCAGGTTGCAAAGTATGGACATTCCCCGGTGATAGAAGACGGCGACGCGATCGCTCACGTCGCCGCTCAACTCCGCTTCCGACGGGCAACGGCACCGCATACATCCGGCACAGCCTTCAGTCCAGCTCGTACCGCATGAACACAT
>NZ_JBSGEZ010000125.1:0-11682 GCF_053603155.1 Nocardia sp. NPDC004260
ACGCGACCGGTGCAACGGTGCACGCATTCGCTTTCGACGTCACCGATTCGGCTGCCGTTGAGCTCAGGCTTCGTCGAGCAGTTCGGCCGTGACGGCCGATTCGGTGTCCGGTACGCCCAGTTCCTTGGCCCGCCGGTCGGCCATCGACAGCAGCCGCCGGATGCGGCCCGCGACAGCGTCTTTCGTCATCGGCGGATCGGCCAGCTGGCCGAGTTCCTCCAGCGAGGCCTGCCGGTGCTGCACCCGCAGTCGGCCGGCGGCGGCGAGATGATCGGGCACGTCGTCGCTGAGGATCTCCAGCGCGCGTTCCACCCGCGCCGCCGCGGCGACCGCGGCCCGCGCGGAGCGGCGCAGATTGGCGTCGTCGAAGTTGGCCAGCCGATTCGCGGTCGCGCGCACCTCGCGGCGCAGCCTGCGCTCCTCCCACACCATCCTGGTGCCGTGCGCGCCCATCCGGGTCAGCAGCGCGCCGATCGCCTCACCGTCGCGCACCACCACGCGATCGGTGCCGCGCACCTCCCGCGCCTTGGCCGTGATGCCGAGCCGCCGGGCCGCGCCGACCAGCGCCAGCGCCGCCTCCGGGCCGGGGCAGCTGACCTCGAGCGCCGAGGAACGTCCGGGCTCGGTGAGCGAGCCGTGGGCGAGAAACGCACCGCGCCAAGCGGCTTCGGCGTCGGCGATGCTGCCGCCGACCACCTGCGCGGGCAGGCCGCGCACCGGACGGCCGCGGACGTCGAGCAGACCGGTCTGCCGGGCCAGCGCCTCGCCCTCCTTCGACACCCGCAACACGTACCGGGAGGTCTTGCGCAGTCCACCCGCGCCGAGCACGTGCACGTCGGAGCCGTAGCCGTAGAGCTCGAAGATCTCCCGGCGCAGCCTGCGCGCGATGGACCCCATGTCCACCTCGGCCTCGACGATCACCCGGCCGCCGACAATGTGCAGGCCACCCGCGAAACGCAGCAGAGCGGACAGTTCCGCCTTGCGGGAACTCACCTGCGACACCGTGAGCCTGCTCAGCTCGTCTTTCACATCGGCTGTCATCGCCACGGGACGCGCTCCTTTCCACCCAACCCGGAACGCACATCCTGACCCATGTGCCGTCCCTCGACTCGAAGCCCTGCCATTTGCGGCCGAGGTTGCCGGATCAGTTGATCCAGTGCGGCGGCAAGCTTTCCGGGGTGATGCCGGTCCGTTCCCGCTTCGGCGACATCGGAGAAGGTTACTCGTGCCCGCAACTGTTCGGCAGCCCTGGCCACATGTTCCCGCTCGCGGCCCTCCGGCACGGAGCCGGAATCGACCAGCACCTCATCGACGACGAATTCCGGTGCGTGCTGGGACAATACATGCAAATGCCGCTCCGCGGAGAACCCCGCGGTCTCCCCCGGCTCCGCGGCGAGATTGAGCACCAGCACTTTCCGCGCCCTGGTGTACACCAGGGCTTCCCGTAGCTCGGGGACGAGGACATGCGGAATCACGCTGGTGAACCACGATCCCGGGCCCAGCACCACGACATCGGCGTGTTCGATCGCCGAGGTCGCCTCCGGACCGGCCGGTGGATCGGACGGAATCAGCCGCACCCGCCGCACCTTACCCGGCGTGGTGGCGATGGCAACTTGGCCGCGAATGCACCGGCTCACCCGCGGATCGGCCTCGAGCCCGGATACATCCGCCTCGATGTCCAGCGCGATCGGCGACATGGGCAGCACCCGGCCGGTGATGCGCAACATGCGGGCGACTTCGTCCAGGGCGGCCACCGGATCGCCGAGCACCTCGGTGAGCCCGGCCAGGATCAGGTTGCCCACGGAGTGCCCGGCCAGCGCGCCGGTTCCGCCGAACCGATGCTGCACGGTCCGCGTCCAGACGCCGTCGGCGTCCGCGGCCAAGGCGGCCAGCGCCATCCGGAGATCACCCGGCGGCAGCACCCCAAGCTCGGCGCGTAGTCGCCCCGAGGAGCCGCCGTCGTCGGCGACGGTGACCACCGCGCAGATCTTCCTGGTCAGCCGCCGCACCGCGGTCAGTGTCGCGTACAGGCCGTGTCCGCCACCCAGCGCGACGATGCTGGGATTGGATTCCCAACCGGTCATTCTCGCCCCAGATCTCGATGCACGACCCGGACCACGTCGGCGGACTCCTCCGCGCCGCCGGTGACCTCGCTCATCAACTCGCCCAGTGCCTCGGCAATCGCGACGCTCCGGTGCTTGCCTCCGGTGCAGCCCACTGCGACCGTCATGTATCGCTTCCCCTCTTGGCGGTAACCGTTCGTGGTCAGCTCGACCAGGTGGTGGCAGGTGCGCAGGTAATCCTCCGCACCGGGACGCGACAGCACGTACTCGCTGACCACCGTCTCCTGACCGGTATGTTCCCGCAACTCCGGTATCCAATGCGGATTGGGTAGAAATCGGACATCTAACACCATGTCCGCGTCCAGCGGAACTCCGTACTTGAAGCCGAACGACTGCACGGTGAGCTGCAACGCGGAGGGCGCGCCGCCACCGTAGGCCTCCTCCATCTTGCGGTGCAGCTGGTGGATGGACAACTCGGTGGTGTCGATCACCAGGTCGGCGGCGGCCTTCACGGCGGACAGTCGCACCCGTTCGGCGGCGATGCCGGCCGACAGCGTGCCGTCCTTGCTCTCGCTCTGCAGCGGATGCCTCCGCCGCGCGAAACCGAAACGGCGGATCAGCACGTCATCGGATGCCTCGAGGAAGAGGACCCTGGTGCGCACGCCGAGTGTCCGCAACTGCTCGGTGACCACCGACAGATCGCCGGTGAAGAACCGGCTGCGCACGTCCATGACCAGCGCGAGACGGCGGATCGGCGGCTTGGCGGAGGCACCCAGCTCCACCATCCGCCCGAACAGCTCGGGGGGCAGGTTGTCGGCCACGTACCAGCCGAGGTCCTCGAGCACGCGGGCGGCGGTGCCTCGGCCCGCGCCCGAGAGCCCGGTCACGATCACGACCTCGACCTGCGGGTTCGCCCCGCCGACGGCGCTGGACGAGGCCACTCGTCCCGCGCTCGTCGGCGGGTTGCCCGCACTGCTGTTCGATTCGACGCGTGTCATGTCCTACCGGATCCGTCTCTGGGGTGCCTTCCGATCATCGCGCACCGGTTTCGGTATCGGCCGCAGACACAACGTACGCGAAACCGAAACTTCCGGTGCACTGTCGACTGACTATTCGGACTCGAGCGCCGCAAGGACCGCTTTCGCGGTCGCCAACCCGATGCCGGGCACCTCGGTGATCTCCTCGACCGTGGCCTGCTTCAGCTTGGCCACCGATCCGAAATGGGCGACCAGCGCGGTCCGGCGCGCCGTTCCGAGCCCCGGCACCGAGTCCAGGGCCGAGGCGGTCATCCGGCGGGAGCGTTTGCTGCGATGGAACGTGATGGCGAAGCGGTGCGCCTCGTCGCGGACCCGTTGCAGTAGGTACAGCGCCTCGCTCGTGCGCGGCAGGATCACCGGGTCGCTCTCGCCGGGCACCCACACCTCCTCGAGCCGTTTGGCCAGGCCGACCACCGCCACATCGGTGATGCCCAGCTCGTCGAGCACCTCGGCCGCCGCGGCGACCTGGGGCGCGCCCCCGTCGACGACGAACAAGTTGGGCGGGTAGGAGAACTTGCGCGGGCGTCCGGTGCTGGGATCGATGCCGGGACGGGAGGTGAGGTCCAGCGCGTCGTCATCGCTTCCGGTCGCGGCGAGGTCCTCTTGCTCCATCATGTCGCGTTCGCGGCGCAACTTGAGGAACCGGCGGCGGGTCACCTCGGCGATGCTGCCCACGTCGTCGGAGCGGCCTTCGCCCGCCGCCTCCCGGATCGTGTAGTGGCGGTACTCCGACTTTCGGGCCAGACCGTCCTCGAAGACCACGAGCGAGGCGACCACATCGGTCCCCTGCACGTGGCTGACGTCGACGCACTCGATGCGCAGCGGCGCGGTGTCCAGCTCGAGGGCGTCCTGGATCTCTTGCAGCGCTTGCGATCTCGAGGTCAGATCGCCTGCTCGCTTCAGCTTGTGCTGGGCCAGCGCCTCCATCGCGTTGCGCTGCACGGTCTCGGCCAGCGCCTTCTTGTCCCCGCGCTGGGGCACGCGCAGCTTCACCGCCGAACCGCGCAGGTCCGACAACCACTGCTGGATCTGCTCGACGTCGGCGGGCAACTCGGGCACGAGCACTTCCCGGGGCACCACGGCGGCGGGCTGCTCGTCGGCGGCCTGCTCGGCCACCGCGACCTGCTCGCCGTAGAACTGGGTGAGGAACTGCTCGACCAGCGCGGCGAGTTCCCCGCCCGCCTCCGGGACGTCGACCGCGTCGCCCGACTTGTCGACCACCCAGCCGCGCTGGCCGCGCACCCGGCCGTCGCGCACATGGAAGACCTGCACCGCCACTTCCAGCTCGTCGGTGGCGAAGGCGATGACGTCGGCGTCGGTGCCCGTGCCGAGCACCACCGCCTGCTTCTCCAGCGCGCGGCGCAGCGCCTGGACGTCGTCACGCAGCCGAGCGGCGGTCTCGAAGTCCAGGTCCTCGGCGGCCGCGTGCATGCGGCGCTCCAGCTCCCGGACCAAGCGATCGGTGCGGCCTGCGAGGAAGTCGCAGAAGTCCTCGACGATCGCGCGGTGCTCTTCGGCGCTCACCCGCCCGACGCACGGGGCGGAGCATTTGTCGATATAGCCGAGCAGACAGGGACGCCCGATCTGACTATGCCGCCGGAAGACTCCGTTGGAGCAAGTGCGCGCGGGGAACACTCGCAGCAGCAGATCGAGCGTCTCGCGGATGGCCCAAGCGTGCGCGAAGGGGCCGAAATAGCGGACGCCTTTGCGTCGCGCGCCGCGGTAGACGAACAACCGCGGATATTCCTCGTTCAAGGTGACAGCGAGTACCGGGTAGGACTTGTCGTCGCGATAACGGACGTTGAAGCGCGGATCGAACTCCTTGATCCAGTTGTATTCCAGCTGCAGCGCCTCCACCTCGGTGGAGACGACCGTCCACTCGACGCTCGCGGCCGTGGTGACCATCTGCCTTGTGCGTGGATGCAGCCCGGCGACGTCGGCGAAATACGAGTTCAACCTGCTGCGCAGGCTCTTGGCCTTGCCGACGTAGATGACCTGCCGATGGGCGTCACGGAATTTGTAGACACCTGGTTCGACGGGGATCGTGCCCGGCGCGGGCCGGTACGTCGCTGGATCTGCCACCCATCCAGCGTATAGACCGGGACCGACAGCCCGGACGACGGCGGCTCCCCGCGGCGGTCATGGCACGGGGACGCCGAACCAGCCCTTGGCTTCCGGGCGGCACAGCAGGTGCACGACGGCTACCGAGGTGGCCACCGAGTACCCCGCGGCGACGAGGCCGACGACGGGCGGGACGGTCGCGAGGTCCCTGATCGCCCAGCACCCGACGACCGCCTGCAGGAGCGCCAGCGCGATCGTCAGCTTGCGCACGGCCGGCGCGCCCTCGGCGAATCCGAGCATGAGCAGCCCCAGCGCCCACGCGACGCAGAACTGGGTGGACGCCGTGGCGGCCGCGTCGCCCCCGCGCGTCAGATTCATCAGCACGGGATAGGCGAGTCCGAATCCCGCCATCCCGGCGACGGCTTCCCGCACGTCCCGAACCGCCTCCGGCATGGCCGTTTCCACGCCGACGGAGGGCTCCTCACCGGAGAACGCCAAGCTCACAGCCGTACCCCCGTTGGTACCGAACCTTCCGGCGCACCTGCGAACACGCCGGAATCGCACCGTAACACGGTGACATCCCGCACAACTCGGACTTCGGCAAATACCGACGGGATCCGGCCGGGTTACTCCACGAGACCGTGCCGCCGCAGCGCGGCCAGCAGCGCGTCCGGGCGCTCGGTGGTGGGCAGGGCCTCGACCAGAGCGAAGCGGCTGCCCAGCGCCTCGGCGCCGCCGTCGGCTTCGGCGCTGTCACCGATCATCAGCGCGGCCTCGGCGGCCACACCCAGTTCACCCAAGGCGGAACGGAAGATCTCCGGATCGGGCTTCATGACACCGACCTCGTAGGAGAGGGTGAACGCGCCGACCAGCCGATCCCAGCCGCGCGCCGCGAACGACGGACGGATGTCGAACGGGACATTGCTCACCACCGCGACGGGAACGCCCTGCGCCGCAAGCAGATCGAGGACGGCTTCGCTGTCGGGGTACGGCGTCCACTCCAGCGGGTCCAGCAGCCGGGCGTACAGTCGTTCGGCGTCCTCGTCGGTGGGCACTCCCGATGTGCGAAGCACCTTCATCATCACCTTGCGATGCAGCGCGGGGTCCAGGTCGCGGTGGTCCCAGGCGTACTGCGTCTCGTCATCGAATTCGATGACATGGTGGACCGGCGCCGTCATCCGCCGCATGATCTCGGCCTTCTCATCCACGTCGAACGCCTGCCCGTCCGGCCGCGTCAGGTCCGCATACCAGGATTCGTCGGCCTCCAGGCGGAACAAGGTCCCGGAGAAGTCGAACAGCACCGCCTCGATCGCCACTCGGCCCAGCCTACCGGCCGAGCGTGGCGCACCGCCGGTTCACGCGGCGACCAGCCATACCGTCTCCACCTCGACACACGCTGCGACCAGGGGGATTTCGCCGGTGGGAAGGAAACCGGCGCGGCTGTCGGTACCGAGCGTTAGAGTCCCGGCATGGGGCGCAAGCGAGGAACTTGGGTCGCCGCGGCGGCGGCGTTCGCACTAACCGTCGGCATGGCCACCGCCTGCTCGTCCGGCGAGAGCCAGGCGGGCGGCGTCTGCGAGACGGTGCCGAACGGCACGCCGGTGACGGCCACCGCGGCAGGGCCAACGGGCAGCGGCACCAAGGATCTCAGCACCAACCCGGAAATAGCGACCGGCTATCGCGCGAACATGACGCCGGTGCGTACCCATACCTTCGCGGTGTCCACGGCGAACCCGCTGTCGACGAAAGCCGCGTGTGAGGTGCTGCGCGACGGTGGCACCGCGGCCGACGCGCTGATCGCGGCGCAGACAGTGCTCGGCCTGGTCGAGCCGCAGGCGTCCGGCATCGGCGGCGGTGCGTTCCTGGTCTACTACGACGCGAACACCAAGTCCGTGGACGCCTACGACGGCCGTGAGGTGGCGCCCGCCGCGGCCACCGAGAACTATCTGCGCTGGATCAGCGACATCGATCGCGCCGAACCCAAGCCGAACCCGCGGGCCAGCGGCCGCTCCATCGGCGTGCCCGGCGTACTGCGGATGCTCGAACTGGCGCACCACGACCACGGCAAGACCGCGTGGCGCGACCTGTTCGACCCCGCCATCGGACTGGCCGATCAGGGCTTCCCGATCAGTCCCCGCCTCGCGGGACAGATCGCGGAGTCGGCCAAGGACCTGGCCGCGGACGAAGACGCCAAGGCGTATTTCCTCAACCCGGACGGTAGCCCGAAGGCCACCGACACCGTCCTGACCAACCCCGCCATGGCCAAGACGCTCGGCGCCGTCGCCACCGAGGGCGCGCAGGCCTTCTACACCGGCGCCATCGCCCAGGACATCGTCGCGGCCGCGGGCCGGGCCTCCGGCGGGCGCACTCCCGGCCTGATCGCCACCCAGGACTTGGCCGGTTACCAGGCGAAGAAGCGCACCGCGCTGTGCACGAGCTACCGCGAGCACGAACTCTGCGGCATGCCGAGTCCCTCGTCGGGCGGCATCACCGTCGCCGCGACCTTGGGCATCCTGGAGAACTTCGACCTGGCCGCCCTGCGTCCGGACAACATCGACCGCAACGGCGGCAAGCCCAACGCCCAGGCTGTGCACTTGATCACGGAGGCCGAACGCCTCGCCTACGCCGATCGCAACAAGTACGTGGCCGACACGGATTTCGTGCCACTCCCGGACAATTCGGCGCAGACCCTGCTGAATCGCGACTATCTGCGACAGCGTGCCAGGCTGATCGATCCGAACCGCAGCATGGGCACCGCGCAGCCGGGTGACTTCGGCCCCGTGCCGCTCGGCGTCGGCCCGCAACCGCCCGAGCACGGCACCAGCCACATCTCGGTGGTCGACAAGTACGGCAACGCCGCGGCGATGACCACCACCGTGGAGTCGGCGTTCGGTTCGTTCCACCTGGTCGACGGCTTCGTGCTGAACAACCAGCTCACCGACTTCAACGCCGACCCGCTCGGCCCCGACGGCGTGCCGATGGCCAACCGGGTGCAGCCGGGCAAGCGCCCGCGCAGCTCCATGAGCCCGACGCTGATCTTCGGCAAGGCGCCCGACGGCTCGCGCGGCGAACTCACGCATGTCGCGGGCTCGCCCGGCGGTTCGGTGATCATCCAGTTCGTGGTGAAAACGCTGGTCAATATGTTCGACTGGGGCCTGGATCCGCAGCAGGCGGTCTCCGCGGTCGCGTTCGGCGCGGGCAACAGTCCGTCCACCGGTATCGGCGGTGAGCATCCGGCGATCAACGCCACCGACAACGGCGACCACGACCCGCTGGTGCTGCGGTTGCGCCAACTGGGCCATCAGGTCTCGGTGGCGCCCCAGTCCAGCGGCCTCAGCGCCCTGAAACGCAACGGCTCCGACGGCTGGATCGGCGGCGCGGATCCGCGACGAGAAGGCGCGGTCCTCGGCGATACGCATTGATCGAACCAGCGGGCTCGGTCGCGCCCGCCCGTCCGCGTCCGGCTGTGGCACATCGAGTGATCGGCGTGCCCACCGGAGCGCACCGCGGCTATGTACTCCGGACCATCGGATACACGATCGGACCTCGGCCGATCGGCAGCTCACCTTGCCGCACGAAACCGAACCGCTCGTAGAAGGGCACCGTGCCGCTGGTGTTCGAGATGAGGAAGCAGTCCTGCTCGGCCGCCGCCAACCGACGCTCTAGCAAGGCGGTCGCCAGTCCCCGGCCCTGTGCGCGGGGCAACGTCCCGATGGCGGCCAGATACAGATGTGGTGTCGCCGGTCGCGCACGCTCCATGTGCCGCCCGGCGGCCAGCGCCCGAGCGGCGCTCGACCCCAAGGCGCGCAGCAAGGTCAACGGCTTCGCCGTCGGTGAGACCACGTGCGCCGGTTCCCACAGCGCCACACAGGCGAGGTTGCCTTCCGCGTCGTGCGCGAGGTCGACCAGACCGTTCTTCCGGCGCGACGCGATGCGCGAATCCCAAAACGGCGGCAACGCTTTTCGCCGCCGTGACGCTCCCGGCCAGAAGTAGGTCATCAGTGGATCGTCGGCGAAAGCCGCCGCGAGGACGAACGCACTTGGCTCCATGGCGGCGAGGTTAGATCAGCATGCGAGCCCGCGCGAGCCGGATGGCCGCACACCGCACCCGCTCACTTCCTCCCGGAATACTTCGCGCCCAGTTCCCGCAACCGAGCCATCGCCCGCGCCGCGTGCTCCTTGTCGTTCGAGCGGATCGCCAACAGCGGGACGTAGTCGTCGTCGACCAACTCCAGACGCGCCCAGGACTTCCGATCCGGGAACGACACGCCTCGGATGTAGTCCCAGGGAAAATCTTTGTCGCCCAGAATATTTCGCACCGACACGCCCTGCGCGCCGACCCGCACCCGTGGCCTGGTCAGCAACAGCACGGCCGCGGCGCCGAGCACACCGATCCCGATCATCGCGAGCTGATCGGCCACCCTGAAGTTGACGCCGGTAGACCCGGTGCGCAGCCAGATACCACCCACGGTGAACGCGGCCGCCACCAGCACCGCCGCGATCCAGGCCGTCCGCACCGCGCGCCGGGGCCGCACCTCGAAATCCCACTCCGACGGGTCGTCGGCCGGGCCCACGTTCCTGCGAAAGATACGGACGACCGGCATCGCTACGCGGACTGTCGCAGAGCGCGCAGTGTCAGCGCGGCGTCCAGCGCCGCGGCGGCCGCCTGCTCGCCCTTGTTCTCTTGGGACTCCGGCAGCCCGGCCCGATCCAGGGCCTGCCGCTCGTTGTTGGTGGTGAGCACTCCGTTCGCGACCGGCGTGCCCTCGTCCAGCGAAACCCGGGTGAGCCCCGCGGTCACCGCGTCGCAGACGTACTCGAAATGCGGGGTGTCACCGCGGATCACCACACCGAGCGCCACCACCGCGTCATGCGACTTGGCCAGCTCCTGGGCCACCACGGGCAGTTCCATCGCGCCCGCGCAGCGCACCACCGTGATCTGCTGGACGCCCGCGTCCTTGGCCACCCGCTCGGCGTTCGCCAGCAAGGTGTCGCAGATCTGGGTGTGCCAGCGCGAGGCGACGATGCCCAAGGAGAGGTCCTTGGCGTCCGCCAGCGCGAAAGTCGGTACCCCGGTACCGCTCATCGATGTCCGCCTTTCGGAGTCTGTTCGCAGTTCAGTGCGCGGTCTCGCCGAGATCCAGCTCGTCGAGGCCGATCAGGTCGTGACCCATTCGGTCCCGCTTGGTGCGCAGGTAGCGCAGGTTCTCCGCGTTCGCGCGCAGAGGCATCGGCACCCGCTCGGTGATCCGCAGGCCGTAGCCGTCCAAGCCGACCCGCTTGGCCGGATTGTTGGTGAGCAATCGCATCGACCGGATGCCCAGATCTACCAGGATCTGCGCGCCGGTGCCGTAATCGCGGGCATCAGCGGGCAGGCCGAGTTCCAGATTCGCGTCGACCGTGTCGTGACCGGAGTCCTGCAGCTGGTAGGCCTGCAACTTGTGCATCAGGCCGATGCCGCGGCCTTCGTGACCGCGCATGTACAGCACGACACCGCGCCCCTCGGCCGCGACCATCTCCAACGCGGCATCAAGCTGCGGACCGCAGTCGCATCGCAACGACCCGAACACGTCACCGGTCAGGCACTCCGAGTGCACGCGAACCAAGATGTCGTCGCCGTCGGTGATGTCGCCACGCACCAGCGCGACGTGCTCGACCTCGTCGTAGATGCTCTGATAGCCGACGGCCATGAACTCGCCGTGCGCGGTGGGGATGCGCGCCTCGGCCACGCGCACCACATGCTTCTCGTGCCTGCGCCGCCACGCGATCATGTCCGCGATCGAGATCAGCGCGAGCTCGTGCTCGTCGGCGAAGACGCGCAATTCCTCGGTCCGGGCCATGTGGCCCTCGTCCTTCTGGCTGACGATCTCGCAGATCACGCCCGCCGGACGCAAGCTGGCCATGCGTGCCAGATCCACCGCGGCCTCGGTATGACCCGGCCTGCGCAGCACACCACCATCTTTGGCGCGCAACGGCACCACGTGGCCGGGCCTGGTGAAATCGTCGGCCTTCGCGTCGGCGTCGGCCAGCAACCGCATCGTGGTGGCGCGGTCGGCGCCGGATATGCCGGTCGTGACGCCCTCGCGCGCGTCCACCGAGACGGTGTAGGCGGTGCCGTGCTTGTCCTGGTTCATCGCGTACATCGGCGGCAAGCCGAGCCGATCGCAGTCGTCGCCGGTGAGCGGCACGCAGATGTAACCGGACGTGTAGCGGATCATGAAGGCGACCAGTTCCGGGGTGGCCTTCTCCGCCGCGAAGATGAGGTCGCCCTCGTTCTCGCGGTCCTCGTCGTCGACGACGACGACCGCCTTACCGGCGGCGATATCGGCGACTGCGCGCTCGATGCTGTCGAACCTGGTCACGTCTGCTGTGCTCCATCTCGAAATAGGTGCCTCACCACAGTACTGTGCTGGATTTGCCGCGACTGCGTCGCGGCGTGTTCGCGGCCCCCTTGTGGCTCGCGTCCGAGCGACCGCCTCTGGCGACTTCGTCGCGGACGCGGCGGCCGCTCGGACGCGAGC
>NZ_JBSGEZ010000126.1:0-11633 GCF_053603155.1 Nocardia sp. NPDC004260
CCCGGGGACGCCGTCTCATTTCAGTCCTCGCAGGACAAGCAACAAAAGCGTTCCCCGGAGGTCCCAGCCATGAACGAAGGTAGTGCTATCAGCAATCTCGCAGATCTGGTTGACATCGGTGCTGGTCTCGGCGCCGACCGGGCCGCATTCATCACCGACGAGGAGGTGATCACGTACGGGGAGCTGACCGATCGGATCGCAGCCGCTCGCGGCGGGCTGCGTGCTTTGAACGTCGAGCGGGGAGACCGCGTCGCTGTCAGTCAGGCCTATCCGCTGGACTTCGCTGTCGCCTTTTACGCTGCGCTCGGCATCGGTGCCACAGCGGTTCCGATGAACCCTGCGCTCACCGCCCGGGAGGCGGCCCATCAACTTCGGGACTCCGGTGCGAAAACATTGATCGCCACCTCGGAGGGCGGCGAGTGGACGAACGGAACCGATATCTCCGTCGTCGATGTCGACACACTGCGCCGTCGCCCTGCGCACGCCGACAAAGTGGCAGTGAGCAGTTCGGACACCGCCGCCATCCTCTACACCTCGGGAACCACGGGCATGCCCAAGGGGGCCGAACTCACGCATGGGAATCTGCTCTTCAACGCTGAAGTGCTGGGGGAAACCGCCGTGCTCGGCCCTGCTGCCGACGATGTTGTCGCGGGCATTCTCCCGCCGTTCCATACCATGGGATTGACCGTGCTCGGCTTGGCCCTGCGCGCCGGTGCCGCGGTGTGGCCCATGGCCAAGTTCGACGCGCGTCGTGTGGCCGAGCTGATCGATGCGGGTAAGATCACCATCCTCGTCGGCGTACCGACGCATCTGCAGATGCTGATGCACAACTCGACGGGCCTGGCGTTCTCCACCCCTCTCGAGCGCCTGTCGACGGCCGGCGCCGCTCTACCGCAGGCTGTGCGCGTCTGGGCCGAGAAGCGATTCGGGGTGCCGGTCATTGTGGGGTACGGCCTGACCGAGGCCGCGCCGGCAGTGGCCTACAACCGGACGGACCGGCCCCTGCGCACCGGTTCGGTCGGCCCGGTGCTTCCCGGCGTACAGGTGAAGATCGTCGCTCCCGACGGGAGTGAGGTCCCGGTCGGTGAAGTCGGGGAAATCGTCGTCCGCGGGCCGAATGTGATGAAGGGGTACTGGGGTAACCCGATCGCGACCGACCGCGCGATCCGCGACGGGTGGCTGTATACCGGAGATGTGGGGAGGTTGGATGCCGACAATCATCTCTACGTCGTCGATCGGCTCAAGCAGTTGATCATCCGCGGCGGATTCAACGTCTACCCAGGCGAAGTCGAGTCCGTCCTGCAAGATCATCCCGCCGTGACCGAGTCCGCCGTCGTCGGGGTGCCTGACGATCGAGTCGGCGAGGAGATCGTCGCATTCATCGTCCCTGCCGGACCGCAGGTCTCGGAGGCCGAACTCCGTAACCATGTCAGCGCAAATCTGGCGGCATACAAAACGCCGCGCCGCTTCATCTTCACCAGCCAACTGCCGCGGACACCTACGGGCAAGGTCGCCCGGAGCGTGCTTCCCTCACTCGCGGATGCTGGCCCGAAGTCACAGTGACGGAAGAGATGCGCGCATAGGCGAGGATGCGGTTGTTCATCTATCGGTAGATGAACAACCCCTTGCCCACCACCGGCTCGGTGTCGTGATCGTTGATGTCCTGGCCGCATTCCGAGCACGCCACACGCGCGTGCATGCGATGTCCGCACGGCTTGTGCAAAAGATCCACCGGCGGTGCCACCAATCCGGTCCACTGATTGCCCCACTCCATCATGGCGACGTAGACAGGGAACAGGGCATGCCCCTTCGGGGTCAGCCGGTACTGCTGACGTGCCCCGCCGTCGGGATCGGCACGGCGCTCGAGAATGCCGTTTTCCACGAGCAGGTTCAGTCGATCGGTCAGGATGTTGCGCGCCAGGCCGATGCCGCGCTGAAACTCATCGAAACGTCTGGCGCCATTGAACGCCTGACGCAGGATCGGCCATATCCAGCGCTCGCCGAGCACCGCAGATGAACGTGCGATCGCACAGTTCTCCTCGGACAACTCTTCGTGCTTCATACCTCCATCATAGGGTGATCAGTTGCGTTCCACTACTGCGGCGCCAGCCAACCTCGTCACAGCATCCTAGGAGGCGGCGGGCACCGATCTGTCGAGCCGGTGGACGTATGCGCATGCCAAGGCGGCCTGTCGGTGTCTCGGGCCATTCCGGGCCGGTCGCCGGGCCGAATCTCGACTGCGGGTCGCTGGGTGAGGAAAGGCTGACGGGTTCAGATCGCAACTTGGCAGGGCGGCGAATGCGGTCAGGAACAGCGCCCGTTTCAGCTTGTTGCTGCTGGACCGGGCCGGGTGCTCACCGCGGATGAAGCTGCCGCAGCGGTGGAGCGATGCCGGGCCTCGAGGTCAGGACCTTGGCAAGAGGGTGTGCATCGAGCATCTCCGCTCGGGAACGGGCTGTGCCGTCACCGCGGGCGGACACGGTGACGGCACGTCGCGCCGCGGCCGGCGCGAGTTCGGGGCGGTCGCTACTACAGCGCCTTGAGTTCCTCGGTGACCGCACCGACGGATTTCTTGGCGTCGCCGAACAGCATCGAGGTGTGGTCGGCGTAGAACAGCGGGTTGTCGATTCCGGCGAAGCCGGAGTTCATCGACCGCTTGAGCACGATGACCGACTTCGCCTGGTCGACGTTGAGCACCGGCATGCCGTAGATCGGGCTGCCGGCATCCTCGCGCGCCGCCGGGTTGGTGACGTCGTTGGCACCGATGACCAGTGCCACGTCGGTGCGGTTGAACTCGCCGTTGACGTCGTCCATTTCCTTCATGGCGTCGTAGGAGACCTCGGCCTCGGCCAGCAGCACGTTCATATGCCCCGGCATCCGGCCCGCGACCGGGTGGATGGCGTACTTGACTTCGACACCCTTGGCCTCGAGGAGGGCCGCCATCTCCTTGACGGCGTGCTGGGCCTGGGCGACGGCCATACCGTAGCCGGGCACCACTACGACCTGGTTGGCGTAGGCCATCTGGATGGCGGCGTCGGCGGCCGAGGTGGCCTTGGCCTGCTTCTGCTCGCCACCGGCGTCACCGCCGGGCGCGGTACCGCCGCCGCCGAAGCCACCGGCCACGATCGCCGGGATGGAGCGGTTCATGGCCTTGGCCATGAGGTTGGTGAGGATGGCGCCGGACGCGCCGACGATCATGCCCGCCACGATCATGGCGGTGTTGTTCAACGCCAGACCGGCCGCGGCGGCGGACAGTCCGGTGAGCGCGTTGAGCAGGGAGATCACCACGGGCATGTCGGCGCCGCCGATGGGCAGCACCACCATGAGGCCGAGGATGCCCGCAAGCACCAGCACCGCGATCATCCACGGCTGGGACGCGCCGCCGTCGGATGCCTTCAGCCCGATGAACACCGCGGCCGCGACGGCACCGATGAGCAGCAGCAGATTCAGCGGCTGCTGCAGCTTGCCCAGCCCAATGGGACGACCGGGCAGGATCTCCTGCAATTTGCCGAAGGCGATGAGCGAACCCCAGAACGAGATCGAACCGATGATGGCCGCGAACAGCGAACCGATCACGATGTGCACGGTGGGATCCTCACCGTGCTCGAACGCGGAGAAACCGGTGGTGTCGAGGAATTCGGCCCACGCGATAAGCGCGACGGTGCCACCGCCCACCCCGTTGAACGCCGCGACCAGCTGCGGCATCTCGGTCATCTTGGTGAATTCGGCCGGTGGCACACCCAGCGCCACACCGACGACGAGTCCGGCGATGATGAGGATCCAGTTGCCGGTGTCGCGCATCGAGATCAGGGTCGCGCCCACCGCGATACCCATGCCGGTTGCCGCGATCCAGTTGCCGCGCACCGCGGTCTTCGGGCCGGTCAGGCCCATCAGACCGTAGATGAACAGCGAGAACGCGAGGATGTAGAGAATATTGACCAGGTAGTCCATGGGCTACTCGCTCACTTTCCGAGCCGTCTGCGGCTTCTTGCCCTTGAACATGCCGAGCATGCGGTCGGTGACCACGAAGCCACCGACCACGTTCAGCGTTCCGAACACCAGGGCGACGAAAAGGATCACCTGCACGAGCACCGACGGGTGCTCGACCTTGCCGAGGGTGACCAGCGCGCCGAGCACCACGATGCCGTGGATGGCGTTGGTGCCCGACATCAGCGGGGTGTGCAGGGTGTTGGGCACCTTGGAGATGACGGCGAATCCCACGAATCCGGACAGCACCAGGATCGCGATGTTCGCGAGCAGTTCGTTGTACATCAGGCGTCCACCTCACGTGTGACACAGGAATCGGCGAGCACCTGGTCGCCGAAGTCGGGCGCGAGCTTCCCGTCGACCAGCATCAGTTCCAGCAGCGCGGCGATGTTCTTGGAGTACAGCTCCGACGCGTGCTCGGGCATCGTCGCGGGCAGGTTCAGCGGTGCGGCGATGGTGACTTCGTGTTTCACGACGGTCTGCCCGGGCTCGGTGAGCTCGCAGTTGCCACCGGTCTCCCCGGCGAGGTCGACGATGACGCTGCCGGGCTTCATGCCCTCCACCGCGGCGGCGGTCACCAGGCGCGGCGCTGGGCGGCCCGGCACCAGGGCCGTGGTGATGACCACATCGAATCCCTTGATGGCGTCCTCGAGGGCCTGCTGCTGCTTCGCCTTCTCCTCCTCGGTGAGTTCGCGGGCGTAGCCGCCCTCACCGGCGGCGTCGATGCCGAGGTCGAGCCATTGCGCGCCGACCGATCGCACCTGGTCGGCGACCTCGGGCCGCACGTCGTAGCCGGTGGTGCGCCCGCCGAGCCGCTTGGCGGTGGCCAGTGCCTGGAGTCCGGCGACGCCGACGCCGAGCACCAGCACGGTGGCCGGTTTCACGGTGCCCGCCGCGGTGGAGAGCATCGGGAAAAAGCGGGTGGATTCGGAGGCCGCCAGCACAACGGCCTTGTATCCGGCCACGTTCGCCTGCGAGGACAGCGCGTCCATGACCTGCGCACGGGAGATGCGCGGAATGGCCTCCACCGCGAACGCCTGCACACCCGCGTCCTTCAGCGCGCCGATCTTGTTGTCGGCGTTGCGCGGAGCGAGGAATCCGATGAGTGTCCCGCCTTTCGACAGCTTCGCCACCTCGGCGTCACCGGGTGGGGCCACCTTGACGACCACATCGGCCGACCAGGGGTCGCCGATGATCGCGCCTGCCTCGATGTAGGCACTGTCCGGGATGAGCGCTCCCTGTCCCGCACCGGCTTCCACGACGATTTCCACACCCTGCTCGAGCAGCGCCGGAATGACCTTGGGCACCAATGCGACACGCCGTTCGCCCGGGTCGGTCTCGCGAACGACTCCGACCCGGGCTCCGCGCGGGGACGTTTCGCCCGCGCTCTGCGTTGTCTCCACTTGTCAGACTTCCTTCTCGTGCTCGTGCTGGGCCCGTCCGCAACCAATCCAGATCCTCGGTCGCAGCGTGGCCAGAGGATCTGGACTGGTTGGTTGCCGTGGCTCGACCCACACGATCCGTTCGGTGGAGTCGTGTGTGGTGAGTCGGCCGGCGGGTTGCCGAGCGGTCGACTATCCGATGATGCTCAGGTGGGGTGTACGAGGAATCGGCTCAGCGACTCCGCGACGCACACCGGTTTCTCGGTTCCGTCGCGTTCGATGGTGATTGCGACGGCTACCTGTACCCCGCCGGGGACCGGATCGACGGCGATGATTCGGCCGTGGGCGCGTACGCGGGAGCCGACCGGCACCGGTGCCGGAAATCGGACCTTGTTCAGACCGTAGTTGATCGCCATGTCGACGTTCTCGACGATCAGCAGGTCCTCGAGGAATGCCGCGATCAGCGACAGGGTCATGAATCCATGTGCGATGGTGGTGCCGTAGGGGCCGTGCGTAGCTGCTTCGGGATCGGTGTGGATCCACTGCCGGTCTTCGGTGGTTTCCGCAAAGGTGTCGATGCGCTGCTGATCGATGTCGATCCAGCGGCTCACGCCGAGATCGGCGTCCACCGACTGCCTCAGTTCCTCGATGCTGGAGAAGCGGGTCATATCGAGATGCCTCCGTCCACGGGCAGTACGACGCCGGTGATGTATCCGGCTTCGGCGGAGGGGAGGAAGCCGACCGCCGCGGCCATTTCGTGTGGTTCGGCGAATCGTCCGAGGGGATCAGCGCTGTCAATGACGGCTTCGGGCATGGGTGTCCCCAATCGTGAAGAATGTAGGTGAGTGATGGTCGGGTGGGAGCGTGGTTCAGAACCAGTCCTCCGCCAGATCGACGGTCGTGCGGTCCAGCGCTTCGAGCAGATCGAGCTGGAACTGCGCCTTGGGCAGCTCGTAGGTGAAGAAGTACCGTGCTGCGATCCGTTTGCCTTCGTAGAAGTCACCGGACTTCCCGTGGGCGGTGATCGCCTGTTCCAGCCAAATCCACGACAGCGCGACGTGACCGACCGCCTCGAGATAGAGGCTGGCATTGGCGAGTGTCACTTCGGAATCACCGCTGCTCCACAGCTTCTCGGTGACCGTATGGATGCGTTGGGCCACTGCACGCAGCTGCTCGGACCACTGCACCAGATCAGCCGAGACAGCGCTTGCCTGCTGTGCCGTGGTCTCGAAGACGTCGAGCAGCAGGCGCAGCGCTGCGCCCTCGGCCATGACCGCCTTGCGGCCCAGCAGATCCAGCCCGTGAATGGCGTGGGTGCCCTCGTGGATGGCGTTGAGCCGATTGTCGCGGTAGAGCTGTTCGACGTTGTAATCGAGGGTGTAGCCGTATCCGCCGTGGATCTGGATCGCGAGCGAGTTGGCTTCCAGGCACCATTGCGAGGGCCAGCTCTTCGCGATCGGGGTGAGAAACTCCAGCAGCAGATGGGCCCGCGCCGATGACTGTTCGTCACCGGTGGCGATCTCGTCCACCAGCCGCGCACAGTAGAGACCGAGGGCGAGCGCTCCTTCGACATAGCTCTTCTGCGCCAACAGCATCCGTCGCACGTCGGGGTGGGCGATGATCGGTACCGGTCCCTCTTCGGGATGGCCGAGGCGACGTCCTTGGACGCGGGTACGTGCGTAGTCCAGCGACTGCAGGTATCCGGTGTATCCCAGGGCGGTGGCCGACAGGCCCACACTGATGCGGGCTTCGTTCATCATGTGGAACATGTAGGCCAGGCCGTTGTTCTCCGCGCCCACCAGGTATCCGACCGCTCCGGCTGCGCCGCCTGGGCGGTGGACGCCGTCACCGAAATTCAACAGCGCGTTCACCGCGCCACGCTGCCCCATTTTGTGATTGAGGCTCGCGAGAGCGACATCGTTGCGTTCACCGATCACCCCGTCGTCGTCGACGAGGTATTTCGGGACCACGAACAGCGATATCCCTTTCACACCCTCCGGACTGCCCGGCACCTTCGCCAGAACCAGATGCACGATGTTCTCGGTCATCTCGTGATCACCGCCGGTGATCCACATCTTCGCGCCAGTCAGGCGATAGGTGCCGTCCTCGCTCGGCACTGCACGAGTGGTGATCTGCGCCAGCGACGAACCCGCTTCCGGCTCCGACAGACACATCGTGCCCAGGTAGCGTCCGGCCAGCATCGGGCGCACCCATCTGCGGATCTGTTCGGGGCTGCCGTGGGTTGCCAGCAGATGCGCGTTTCCGATGGTGAGCATGCCGTACGCGGCAGTCGCGGTGTTGGCGGCCTGCAGCCACGCGAACGCCGCGCGCGAGACCGTGAACGGCAGTTGCATACCGTCGAGTTCGGCGTCGAACTCGCCGGAGAACAGACCCGCCTGACTCATCGCCTCCAACGCCTGGGCGATCTCGTCGGGAAGGATCACCGTGCCGTTGGCCGAACGCTTCGGATGGCTGGCGTCGGCGAGCCGGTTGTGTGGTGCGAGCCGTTTCGCGGCCAGGTCGGCGGCGAGACCGAGTACCGCGTCGAAGGTTTCCCGTGAGTGCTCGCTGTAGCGCTCGCGCGTGCACAGCGACTGCACGTCGAGCCATTCGTAGAGCAGGAACTCGACGTCGCGGGCATCGAGCAACCGCGGGCCCGCGGCGTGCCGGGCGGTCATGATCGGTCCTGGAGGTCGAGGACCAACTTGCCGGTGTTCTGACCGGCGAACAACGCCGCCAGCAGCTTCGGGAACGCCAGAATCGAATCCTGCACGACGTCTTGGACACTGTCGAGGCGGCCGTCGGCCAGCCATTGTGCCAGGGCGCGGGTCGCTCGAGGGAAGCGATCTTCGTAGTCGTACACCACGAAACCTTCCATGCGGGCCCGCGCGACGAGCAGCGAGAGGTAATGGTCGGGGCCCTGAGCGCCGGATTTCGAGTTGTACTGCGATACCGCGCCGCAGATGACTACGCGCGCGCCCTGGGCAAGGCGCAGCAGACCGGCGTCGAGAATCGAGCCTCCGACGTTGTCGAAGAACACGTCCGCGCCGCCGGGAACGCGATCACGCAGGGCGTGGCGAACGTTTTCTGTCTTGTAGTCGATCGCGGCGTCGAATCCGAGGTCCTCGACGAGGAATCGGCACTTGTCGGGGCCACCGGCGATGCCGACCACCCGGCCTCCGAGGATCTTCGCGATCTGCCCCACTGTGCTGCCGACACCGCCCGCGGCGCCGCTGACCACGACAGTCTGTCCGGGAGCGAACCTGCCGACCTCGAGCAAACCGAAGTAGGCGGTCATTCCCGTCAATCCCAGCACCCCGAGGTGGGTGCTCAGAGGGACGGGCAGGTCGGGATCGATCCGCTGGACACCTCGGCCGCTGCTGACAGCGAACTCCTGCACACCGAACTCGCCGGTGACGAGGTCGCCCGTGCGGAAGTCGGAGTGCCTGGATTCCAGTACTCGACCGGTGCCGTAGGCGCGCATCACCGCGCCGATCTCCACGGGCGGAATGTAGGACTTGCCCGCGTTCATCCATCCACGCATTGCGGGATCCAGGGACAGCTGCAGAACCTGGATGAGGAACTGCCCTTCACCCACCGATGGGATGGGTTCGGTTACCTGCTCCCAGTCGGACTCCTGTGCGGCGCCGACCGGGCGATTCGCCAGACGGAATTGTCGATTGCTCATTTTCCGGTGAACCGTGCCTCTCGCCGCTCGATGAACGATTGCATGCCCTCGTGGCCGTCCTCGGTGTGCAGCAGTGCGGACATGTCCGGCTCCAGACGCGCGAACGCGGCGGCCTCGCCTTCGATACGTGCCCGGTGGGCCGATTCCAGGGTGACCTTCACTCCGAGCGGTCCGGCCTTCTCGGCGATGTACTCGGCGATCTCGATGGCTCGCTCGACGTGCTTGCCCGGTTCCACGACTTCCTGGACCAGGCCGATCCGCAGCGCTTCTTGGGCGTCGTAGGGTTCGCCGGTCAGCAGCCACCGCATCGCGTTTCCCCATCCCGCATCACGCGGCAGCCGGATCGTGGCGCCGCCGAAGGCGTAGATCCCCCGGTTGATCTCCATCTGGGAGAACCGCGCGTCCGCGGAGGCGATCCGGATGTCGGCGGCCAGCGCCAGCTCGATCGCCAAGGTCATCACCCAGCCGTGCACCGCCATGACCAGCGGGGTCGTCCACGTGTCGCCCTTACGCCAGGGATCACGAAGACCGGGTTCGGTGTAGTCGAGTACGCCTTCCTCGACTCGAGGGCCGACCTCGGCGAGATCCAGGCCGCCGGTGAAGTGTTTGCCGTGGCCGAACAGGACGCCACAGCGGATCTCGGGATCGTTCTCGAGGACGTAGTAAGCGCGCCCCAACTGTTCGATCAGCTCGAGATTGAACGCGTTGTACTTCTCCGGGCGATTCAGCCCGATCAGCAGCACATGGCCCCGACGCTCGACGGTGACAGCCGGCTCCGGCCGATCCGACGCATCCGCTGGCGTGCTGGTGAGCGATTCGGTCATGAGGTCTTCCCTTCGACACTTCGGCTGCCCGGTCGGCAACCCGCGGGAGCGATAATAGTCGCAAAATGCGACTAATCAACCCAGGGTCATGAGAGTTCAAGGGCCGAAAGACCAATAATGCCAGGTAAAGATGGCTGACAGCTGCCAGGATCTGACGTTTTGGAGGGCAGGTTGTTTGGTACTATAGTTTCATTTGACAACTTACTTCACAACTTGAATCAGGAGATGCTGATGGGTGTGCTCGACATGTTCCGGCTCGACGGCAAGGTGGCGATCGTCACAGGGGCGTCGTCCGGTTTGGGCGTGGCCTTCGCGCGCGGGCTGGCCGAGGCCGGAGCCGATCTGGTGCTCGCGGCGCGGCGGATCGACAAGGTCGAGGAGACCAAGCAGATGGTCGAGGCGCTCGGTCGCCGCGCCATCGCCGTGAAAGCCGATGTGTCGGACCCGGAGGATGCCACCCGGCTGGTGACGGCGGGGCTCGAGGCCTTCGGGAAGATCGACATCCTGATCAACAACGCAGGCGTCGCCTCGGCGGTCCCCGCGACCCGTGAGACTCCCGAACAATTCCGTCATGTCATCGATATCAACCTCAACGGCACCTACTGGATGGCTCAGGCCTGCGGACGTGTGATGCAGCCGGGCAGCGTCATTGTCAACATCTCGAGCATTCTCGGACTGACCTCCGCGGGACTGCCCCAGGCGGCGTACGCCTCGAGCAAGGCCGCGGTCGTCGGACTCACCCGCGACCTCGCGCAGCAGTGGACCGCGCGTAAAGGGATCCGCGTCACTGCCGTGGCACCGGGCTTCTTCGAATCCGAGATGAGCCAGAGCTATCCCGACGGCTACGTCGAGCAGACGATGCCCCGTGTCCTGGCCGGGCGATTCGGCTACTCCGAAGAGCTGGCCGCGACCGTAGTCTTCCTCGCCAGTGCCGCCGGCGGCTACATCACCGGCGTCACATTGCCAGTCGACGGCGGCATCCTGGTCAGTTGAGTATCGCGACGTCGATGGAGCGCACATCCGGGCCGGCGGATCCGCCGCCGGTTTCGGATGCGGACAGCGACGACCCGGTCTGTGTCCGAACCACCTCAGCGATGGCCTCGGATCGCTGGATCCACAGTGCCGCGAGACGCACTCGTTGGCACGAGCCGATGTGTCGAATCACCGGCGGTATCGGTCCCCGGACAGCGTTCGACATCGCGCAAACACTGCGACCTTCGGATGTCGAGCCTGGTCGTGCTGCGGCTGCCAGTCGCAGGCGCGGCTCATGCTCGCATCGGGACCGAGGTCGGTATGAGCTCTACCATGCGGCCGTGATGTGTACGTACATGTCTGGCTCGGCGAGAGCTGCCTCAACTACCTGGTCGATGTGCTGACCTGGACGCGCTCGTCGGCGATTGGCGACGTAGGCGATGGGTTCGGCATCGAACATCCGGAGACTCCAGTACACCGAACGAGGACTGGCCGAGACGCTACGCCGGTACGCCCCCACATGGCTCGGCACGCGCGATATCACAGCGGTACTCGACCTCGGCGGAGTGACAGTGGCCCGCGGGCACAACACCCGCGACATGACGAACTATCAAACAAACTATCAACCGCCCCTTCGCATCCCGAACCGGGTCGATCACGAAGTCTGTGCAGGATCCAGTTTTCAGGATCTGGCACGGATTGCGTGATTGACCCTTGTCGGATTGCCAACGGGGCCTTGGTGATCGATGATGTCGCCGGTGTCGTGATCCCGAACCGTTG
>NZ_JBSGEZ010000127.1:0-11439 GCF_053603155.1 Nocardia sp. NPDC004260
GTGATGAGTTCGGTGTCGAGGGTGTAGGTGGTGGTGGCGCCGTGGTGGGAGGCTACTGCGGGGCGGGGGCGATCCACCGGCAAAGACAACTCCTCCGGAAGGTCCGCGAGCGCGTCGCGCCAGAACGCGAGGTCGTCGCGGCGGCTTCGGATCCGGGCCGCTTCGCGCGCGCTGCCGGGGTGGATCCGCGCGAGGTCGGTGGCCGGAGCCGCCGCGGCGAACTCGTCGAGGAACTCCACGAACTTGCTGTGGTGGGCGGACAGTTCGGGGCCGGTGTAGCGGTCGGGGTTGGCCAGGAAGTGCAGGATCGTCCGCGGCGGTTCTCCGGTCTGATACAGGTTGACCAGGAGATCCTCGACCGGCCCGGAGCTGAGGACGTGGAAGTCCCCGGTCAACTCGCCGAAGCGGATCTTCTGGGGGAAGAACATGACGTTCACCATCGGGCCCGCGAACCGCCGCTGCCCGCGCGATCCGGTGGCGGCGCGAATATCGGCGAGGCCGCACCGCTGGTGGCGCAACGCTCCGACCAAGTCGGATTGGACCCGCCGTACCAGCGTCGCGACCGTGTCTTCCGGGCCGAGTGCGAGCGGAAGCGGCGCGAGGTTGACGAACACCCCGCCGGACCGGCGCAGGACGGCCGTGGTTCGGCCGGAGACGGGAACATCGACGAGAACCTCGTCCCGGCCGGTCATCCGGGCCAGATAGCAACCGAACGCGGCGATCACCACCGCGGCCGGGCTCGCGTCGAGCGCTTTCGCGGCGTCCGCGATCCGCCCCACCAGCGCCGTCGGCAGTTCGGCCAGCGCGACCACGCTGTCCGCACGCGGCGGCGCGTAGCGGGTCGCCAGACTGGATTCGTCATCGGCGACATCGGCGAGTTTGTCCACCCAATATGCCTGGTCGTCGGCGAACCGCTTCGACTCCCGATACGTGCGGTCGGCCTCGTACAGTGTGCGAAGGTCCGCCGCCCGGTTCGGTTCCGGCGGCCGTTGCTCCACGGCGGCCGTGTACAACTCCGCGAGTCGGTTCAACATCGTCATCGCGGCGTAGCCGTCCACCGCGACGTGGTGAGCTCTGCTGTACAACAGGTAATGTCGATCGCCGACCTGCAACAGCGCCCCCGCCCACAACCGGTCCCGAGCCATATCCAGCGGTGCGGTGTATTCGTCGCGCATCCACTTCAGTGCCGCCGCCATGGGATCCGGTTCGGCACGCGTATCGATTACCGGCCCCGTCGAAGCCAGCGACGGGTCGAACAGTTGATGCGGGCTACCGTCCACCTCGACCAGCCGAAAATACCCTGACTGGAACTCGTGACCCGCGCGAATTATCAGCGAACGCAGAAGCTCACGATCGAGCTCGCCGTGGAACTCGACGTATTGCGCCTCGCATATCGGGACGTCCGGACTCAAGCGTTGCGCCAGCCACAGCCCCCGCTGTCCGGCTGACAGCGGTACAGGCTCTGGTGGCGACACGTCCGGTGCGGTGTTCGATCCAGGGTCGGGGTCGAACTGCGGTCGCTGAACGGTCATCACCTTGCCTCCAGACCCGACCGGAAATCAGTTTATGCCGACCGGTTCGTTCGCGTACACCTAAACCACGATGCAGAGCGGCAAATAGTTGCCGAATTTACGAAATTGATAAGGGCCGGTGCGCGGAACCGCCGCAGCAGAGACTTTTGCGACGCGGTAGCGGCCGAACTGCACTGCGGCCTGATTCGGCCGATCGCGCCGTTGTAGTGTCAATTACGGTGCCGCAGGCGAACCGTGTCCTGGAGATCAGACGGGCGCTCAGTCCGTTATTACTGGTTTGTCCTTGTTCTCGGCACCGATGAATTCCCGTCTTTCCCGTCGGGCTGCGCGGCGGCCGTGGTGGACGTGACCCCGGTTCCGGTGGAATCGGCCACGGATCGAGCGCTGCTCAGTCGGCAGCCGCGATGGGTTCGGCGATGTCCACCGAAGCGGGGACTGCCGTCTTCCATCGCGCGTCGACGACGAGACCGGCCAGTCCGACCGCGAGGCAGGCGCCGGACAGCGCGAGCATCGCCGGATGGGTGGTCCCGGTGAGCGCGTCGCCGAGGATGACGGTGCCGATCGTGCCGGGCAGCACACCCAGCACCGTGGCGAACAGATACGGCCAGAACCGGATCGAGGACAAGCCACAGCAGTAGTTGATCACCGAGAACGGTACGGCCGCGATGAGCCGCAGCGAGCCGACCGCCAGCCAGCCGCGGCGGGCGAGACGTTCGTCGATGGCGCGCACCGCGGGATGGGTGAGCCGGGCGGCGACCTGATTGCGATCGAGCGCGCGGATGAGCACGATGGCCAGGGCCGCGCTGACGGTCGTCGCGCTCACCGCGAGCGTGATGCCCAGCAGCGGGCCGAACAACAGTCCGGCGCTGACGGTGAATACGGTGCGCGGGATCGGCGCCACCGTCACCAGAGCGTGGACCAGGAAGAACAGCAGCGGGAAGAGCGGACCGACGGAAGTCGCCCAGTCCTGCACCTGGCGGGGCGACGGCAGCGGAACCAGCAGCGCCGCGCCGAACAGCGCGACCGCGCCGACGATCAGCGCGACGATACGCGGGTCACGGATCAGCCTCGTCACGGGCGACAGGTTACCGGTTGGTAGTGGCGGGCAGGGTCAACCGGCTGGGAATACGCCCGCTAGCATCAGTGGAAGCGGGACGAATGCCCGTTAACCGAAGTAGTCGCTGAGCTGGGCGAATGTGAGGGTATCGGGCGCGCACTGGCGGTGCGCCCGTGGTGAGGAAGAGGAACAGCAAGCTATGCCGATTGCTTCAGATCCCGGGGCCGACCCGGTGCCCGAATACGGCGCATGGCGCAAGGGTGTTGCCGGGGTGCTGGCGAAGGCTCGCCGCGTCGATGTCAGCGAACTTCCCGAGGAGCCCGAGCGACTGCTCGACGAGACCACCTATGACGGGCTGACGGTCGCACCGCTCTACACCCGGCGTGACGAGCTGCCGGAGCAGCCCCTGCCCGGAACATTCCCCTTCGTTCGCGGCCGGGAAGCCACTCGCGACGTGCACCGGGGTTGGTTCGTCAGCGCGCGGTTCGCCCAGCGCGACGCCGCGGCGGCGACCCGCGAGATCCTGGCCGCGCTGGAGAACGGGATCAGCGCGATCTGGCTCGGTGCGGGCGAGCGCGGCGTACCGGTGGCGGATCTGCCGACCGCCCTGACCGGCCTGCTCTTCGAACTCGCCCCGCTCACGCTCGACGCGGGCGGCGACGTCGCCGACGCGGCGGCGCAGGTGTTCACGGCGCTCGACGGCTACGCCGCGCCGGCGCGCGACGGCATCCGGGTCTCGCTCGGCGCCGCGCCTCTGACCAGCCGCTTCGCCGGCCCGGCCGACACCGGTCTCGCCGAGGCCGTCGCACTGGCCGGACAGGCGGCGCGACGACCGGAAACGGTGCGTGCGATCACCGTGGATGGCACCGTCTTCCACGACGCGGGCGCCTCCGACGCCCAGGAACTGGGCGCGGCCGTCGCCGCGGGCCTGGCCTACCTGCGGTCGCTGACGGAGAGCCTGGACATCGCCGACGCGCTGGGACAGCTGGAGTTCCGGTTCGCCGCCACCGACGATCAGTTCGCCACCGTCGCGAAGTTCCGTGCCGCCAGGCGGCTGTGGGCGCGGGTCGCGCAGGTCTGCGGCGCACCGGATTTCGGCGGCGCGCCCCAGCACGCGGTCACCTCGGCCGTCATGATGAGTCAGCGCGACCCGTGGGTGAACATGCTGCGCACCACGCTCGCCGCGTTCGGCGCGGGCATCGGCGGCGCCGACACCGTGACCGTGCTGCCGTTCGACTCCGCCCTGCCGCCCGGTGAACTCGGCGTCTCGCAGGCGTTCGCCGATCGGATGGCCCGCAACACTCAGCTGCTGCTGCTCGAGGAATCGCACCTCGGCCACGTGCAGGATCCGGGTGCGGGCTCCTGGTACGTCGAGGACCTGACCGCCGCGCTGGCGGCGAAGGCATGGGAGTTCCTCCAGGAGATCGAGGCGGCCGGAGGCTACCTCACCGCGCTGGAGTCCGGGCTGCTCGCCGAGCGGGTCGCGGCGACCAAGGCCGCTCGCGACGCCGATGTCGCGCACCGCAAGACCGCCGTCACCGGCGTGAACGAATTCCCGAACCTCGCCGAGCAGCCGCTGTCCGAGGCGGCGCGGCAGACCGGCCGGGTCGCCCGCTACGGCGCCGCGTTCGAGCAGCTGCGCAACCGCTCCGACGCCTACCTCGCAGAGCATGGTGCGCGGCCGAAAGCGCTGCTGGTGCCGCTCGGCTCGGTGGCAGAGCACAACGTGCGGGTCACCTTCATCGCGAATCTGCTGGCCTCGGGCGGCATCGAGTCGATCAATCCGGGTCCGCTCGCGGTGGACGGAATCGCCGCGGCGGCCGCCGAAGCGGGGGCGCCGATCGCGGTGCTGTGTGGCTCGGATACGCGCTACGGATCGGAAGCGGGTGAAGCGGTGCGGCAACTGCGTGCCGCGGGCGTGCCCACCGTGCTGCTGGCGGGTGCGGCGAAGGCTGTCGCCGACCTGGACGACGCGCAACGCCCGGACGGATTTCTCGCCGCGCGCATCGACGCCGTCGCCGCGCTGTCCGGCCTGCTGGAGAAGGTGGGAGCCTGATGACTACTCGTGAGATCAAGCACGTGATCGGTAGTTTCGCCGACGTGCCGCTGGCCGAGGGCGCGCCGGAGCCCGCCGCGGTCGACGCGGCGCAGGTGACGGAGTACGTGCGCGCGGCCGCGGCGGCCAACCAGTACGCCCCCGAACAGCTGGTGTGGTCGACCCCGGAAGGCATCGACGTGCCGCCGGTGTTCACCAAGGCCGACCGGGACGCGATCGCGGCCGCAGGATATCCGCTCGACAGCGTGCCCGGTGTCGCGCCGTTCGTGCGCGGTCCGTACCCCACGATGTACGTCAACCAGCCGTGGACCATCCGTCAGTACGCGGGTTTCTCCACCGCAGCGGACTCGAATGCCTTCTACCGGCGCAATTTGCAGGCGGGTCAGAAGGGCTTGTCGGTCGCGTTCGACCTGGCGACCCACCGCGGCTACGACTCCGATCATCCGCGGGTGCAAGGTGACGTCGGCATGGCGGGCGTCGCCATCGACTCGATCCTGGACATGCGCCAGCTGTTCGACCACATCCCGCTGGACCAGGTCAGCGTCTCGATGACGATGAACGGCGCGGTGCTGCCGATCCTGGCGCTCTACGTCGTGGCCGCCGAGGAACAGGGCGTCGCGCCGGAACAGCTGGCCGGAACCATTCAGAACGACATTCTGAAAGAGTTCATGGTCCGCAACACCTACATCTACCCGCCGAAGCCCTCGATGCGGATCATCTCCGACATCTTCGCCTACACCAGCGCGAAGATGCCGAAGTTCAATTCGATCTCCATCTCCGGCTACCACATCCAGGAAGCGGGCGCGACCGCCGACCTGGAACTGGCCTACACCCTCGCCGACGGCGTCGAATACATCCGGGCGGGCATCGACGCGGGCATGGAGGTCGACAAGTTCGCGCCGCGGCTGTCGTTCTTCTGGGCCATCGGCATGAACTTCTTCATGGAGGTCGCCAAGCTGCGCGCCGGGCGCCTGCTGTGGAGTGAGCTGGTCGCGAAGTTCAACCCGAAGAGCGCGAAATCGCTGTCGCTGCGCACCCATTCGCAGACCTCCGGCTGGTCGCTCACCGCGCAGGACGCCTACAACAACGTCGCGCGCACCTGCATCGAGGCGATGGCAGCCACCCAGGGCCACACGCAGTCGCTGCACACCAACGCGCTCGACGAGGCGCTGGCGCTGCCCACGGACTTCTCCGCGCGCATCGCCCGCAACACCCAGCTGTTGATCCAGCAGGAGTCCAATACCACCCGCCCGATCGACCCGTGGGGCGGCTCGTATTACGTCGAGTGGCTCACCCACCAGCTGGCCGACCGCGCCCGCGCGCATATCGCGGAGGTCGAGGCGCACGGCGGCATGGCGCAGGCGATCGGCGAGGGCATCCCGAAACTGCGCATCGAAGAAGCCGCCGCGCGCACTCAGGCGCGGATCGACACCGGCCAGCAGCCGGTGATCGGCGTCAACAAGTATCAGGTCGAAGAGGACCAGCAGGTCGAGGTCCTCAAGGTCGAGAACTCGCGGGTGCGCGCCGAGCAGATCGAGAAGCTGCGACGCCTGCGCGCCGAGCGTGACCCCGACGCGGTACGGCGGGCGCTGGCCGAATTGACCCGCGCCGCGGCCTCTTCCGAGGGCGGCATGGCGAACAACCTGCTCGCGCTGGCCATCGACGCCGCACGGGCCAATGCCACCGTCGGCGAGATCTCCGCTGCGCTGGAGCAGGTGTACGGCCGCCACCAGGCGGAGATCCGTACCCTCTCCGGTGTGTACCGCGACGAGGCAGGGAAGGTCACCAACATCACCAAGGCGAGCGAGCTGGTCGAGGAATTCGCCGAGGCCGAGGGCCGCAGGCCGCGCATCCTCGTCGCGAAGATGGGGCAGGACGGCCACGACCGGGGACAGAAGGTGATCGCCACGGCCTTCGCCGACCTCGGCTTCGACGTCGACGTGGGCCCGCTGTTTCAGACGCCGGAAGAGGTGGCGCAGCAGGCGGCCGACAACGATGTGCACGTCGTCGGTGTGTCGTCGCTGGCGGCAGGCCACCTCACGCTGGTGCCCGCCCTGCGGCAGGCACTGGCCGATGTCGGACGCCCCGACATCATGGTCATCGTCGGCGGCGTCATCCCGCCCGGTGACTTCGAGGAGCTCTACCAGGCGGGCGCGGCGGCGATATTCCCGCCCGGCACAGTGATCGCGGACGCCGCGATCGACTTGCTGAAGAAGCTCGGCGCCGAACTCGGTCACGAACTCGGCAGCGGCGGCGCGGATTCCGCCGCGACGGAATGAGCGAAGCGGGTTCCCCGGCGCGCGACACCCCGAAGGTGACCGCGCGCCGGGCGATCGACGTCGACGCTCTGGCCGCGGCGGTCCGCGCCAACGAGCGTGCCGCTCTGGCGCGGGCGATCACGCTGGTGGAATCCACCAGGGCCGATCACCGTGCGCTGGCGCAGCAGCTGCTGCTGAAGGTGACGCCGGAGGCGGGCGCGGGGGGCGCGCCGTCCAACCGCGTCGGCATCACCGGCGTTCCCGGCGTCGGCAAGTCGACCTTCATCGACGCGCTCGGCATGTATCTGATCGAGCGGGGGCACCGGGTCGCGGTGCTCGCTGTCGACCCGTCCTCGACCAGGACCGGCGGTTCCATCCTCGGCGACAAGACCAGGATGGCGCGGCTGTCGGTGCAGCGGGAGGCCTACATCCGGCCCTCGCCCACGGCGGGCACGCTCGGCGGCGTTGCCAAGGCGACACGCGAGACCATCGTGCTGCTCGAGGCGGCGGGATACGACGTGATCCTGGTGGAGACCGTCGGGGTGGGCCAGTCGGAGGTCACCGTCGCGAACATGGTCGATGTGTTCTGCTTCCTCACCCTGGCCAGGACCGGCGACCAGCTGCAAGGGATCAAGAAGGGTGTGCTCGAACTCGCCGACCTGGTCGCGGTGAACAAGGCCGACGGCAAACACGAGGTAGAGGCCAGAGCCGCCGCCCGGGAACTTGCGGGCGCGCTGCGGCTGATCCACCCGCACGACGCGCTGTGGCGGCCGCCGGTGCTGACCATGAGCGGTTTGGAAGGCATCGGCCTGGACCGGTTCTGGGACACGGTGCTCGAACATCGTCGTGTGCTCACCGACGCCGGGGAGTTCGCCGAGAAGCGCCGTCGCCAGCAAGTGGACTGGACCTGGACCATGGTGCACGACCAGCTGCTGCGCAGGCTCTCGGACAACCCGGACGTGAAAGCCATTCGGGCGCAAGTGGAGAAGCAGGTCCGCGACGGCACCCTCACCGCCGCGCTCGCCGCCGAGGAACTGCTGAACGCCTTCGACGGCCGCTGAGCCGCCGGGGTCCCGATCCGGCGCCTTACCCCGCCCCGTCCAGCTGGATCCGCGCCACCAAGGCCCGATGGTCCGCGCCGGGGAGTCCCACGGTCTCCACCGCGACCGCGCTACCGCCGGCGACGAGGATGTGGTCGATACCGACCAGGGGCGGCCACCGCTTGCCGCATCGCGAGGAACGCCACCGCCCCCAGGACGGCGCAACCCATCAGATACGGCGCACCCGAAGCCGCCAAGACCGAAATCCGAGACGACGACGCGCTGAAGTGCAGGGCGATCCCCACGGCCCCGGCCGGCGCCGCGAGCCAGGCCGGCAGCTGGACCACTCGCGTCATTCCAGGCCGAACAGCGCCGCCGCATTGCGGTAACAGACCCGGCGCAGCCAGTCGTCACCGAGATCCAGTCGTTCGAGCGCCTCGATCGAATGACCGTAGGAATGTGGGATGTTCGGGAAGTCGCTGCCGAACAGGATGCGGTCGGCGAAGGCGCGCAGCCTACCGTGTTCGTGCACCGGAAACGGGGCGTCGGCCTCGGAGAAATCGGTCCACACCATGGTGGTGTCCAGCCGCACGTCCGCGTAGGCCTCGGCCAGGTCCAGGAATTCGGAGTACTCCGGCGTGCCCATGTGCGCGACGATCAACCGCAGGCGCGGAAAGCGCCGCAGCATACCGGCGATCGGTTCCGGCCCGGTGTGCGTTCCGGGCGCGGGGCCGGAACCGCAATGGATGACGATCGGAACGCGCGCGTCCTCCAGCAGGCCCCACACCGGGTCCAGCAGCGGGTCGCCCGGATGGTAGCCGCCGACTTGGACGTGCGCTTTGAAGACGCGGGCGCCGCGTTCGACGGCCTCCCGCACATAGCTCGCGGCCTGTGGTTCAGGAAAGAAGGTGGCGGTGTGCAGGCAATCGGGCGTGCGTGCCGCGAAGTCTGCGGTCCATTCGTTCAGCCACGCGGCCATGTCCGGCTTGTGAGGGTAGACGAGAGCGGTGAACGCGCGAACGCCGAAGTCGCGCAGCGTCTTCAAACGGACCTGCTCGTCGGCGCGGTAGGTGATCGGCCAGGCGCGGCCGGTCAACGGACCCGCCGAGTCGAAGTAGGCCCACACCTTCCGCAGCACCTGGTCGGGCATGAAATGCGTATGGACGTCGATGATTCCGGGCAGCCCGAGCCGGGTGCGGAAGGCGGCCAGGTAGGTCGTGTCGTCGGCGCCGCTCACCGGACCTCCTGCGTGGCGGGCGGATGCACCGTGCGCGCGAGGTTGCCGACCCGGGCGATCAGTCGCTCGAAGAACAGCTCGCGGTCGGTGCCGATCACGATGTCGGCGTTCGGTTCCCGGCCCCACATGCCCGTCCAGTCGGCGACCGTGGTCGCGCGGGTGATGGTGCCGGCCAGTTCCACGTCCACCGTCGCCGGGCGGGTACGGGCCAGCGCCGGGTCCAGCGCCACCGCGGCCGCGAACGGGTCGTGCATGTGGGCCAGATAGCCCAGGTCGTAGCCATGGTGGAAATCGAAGTAGAACCGCACCGCGTCGGTGACGTGCCGGACGATCGGATTGCTCGCCGCCGAGCGGGCCTCGGGCGGATCGGCGGGCGAGACGACCTCCACCGGGTAACTCTTGGCGTGCTCGGCGAGACGGGCCAGGTGCTCGGGCCGCATCTCGATGGTCTCGGTGATGTCGAGCGCGCACACGATCGGCCTGCGCTGCGCGGGGGCCGCGGCGAACGCGTCGAAGACCTCCTTGGCGGCCTCCGGATCGACGTGCACGTTCCACTCGTTGGTCGGCGTCGTGTTGCCCGGATGGTTGAACGCGCCGCCCATGATCACCAGGCGGTGCAGCAGCAGCGGCAGCTCCGGTTCGATCCGCAAGGCGAGTGCGAGATTGGTCAGCGGCCCGGTGCAGAGTCCGACGATCTCCCCGGGATGCGCGCGCACCAGCTCGACCCACATCCGCGCGGCCGATCGCGGCGAGAGACGGCGAGCCGACTGGGGGAGTTCGGCGTACCCGATGCCCTGGGGTCCGTGCGTGTCCTCGGTGGTGCGCAGCGGGATCGCGAGTGGTTCGGCCGCGCCGAGCGCCACTTCGATGTCCGGCGCGTGGCAGACATCCAGCCAGGCCAGATTGTTCGCCGCCACCTGCGCCGCCGGAACGTTGCCCGCGGTGGCGGCGATTCCGGTGATCTCGGCCTCGGGCGAGCCGAGCAGGTACAGCAGCGCGAGCGAGTCGTCGATGCCGGTGTCGACGTCCAGGATGATCTTCTGCCGCACGGGACGAGACTAGCGAGCCGGGGTGCCGGGGCGTCGCCGAGGTGGCCGATAGCTCGATGATGGCAGGCGGTAGTACACGCGTCTGGTACATATGTCTGAGACGTTGTAGCCTCGAGTCATGGGAAATCGCGAGGATCTGCTGGCGGGAGCACGGAAAGTCATCATCGAGCGGGGCGTCGCCAAGGCGACCGCCCGCGACATCGCCTCGGCGGCCGGTGTGAGCCTGGCGGCGATCGGCTACCACTTCGGCTCGAAAGACCAGCTGATCACCGAGGCCCTGGCCGACTCTCTTGGCACCGCGATCGGCGACAGCATGGAACAGAAGATCCGCGAGGGTAGCGGCGCGGCGCCGCTGGCGGCGTTCGCCGCGACGTGGAACGGCATGCCCGCAGTGTTCACCGAGAATCACGACAGCATGCTGGCGAGCATGGAGAACCTGGTCAGGGTCGCCCGTTCGCCGGAGTCACGGAAGTTCTTCGCGCAGACCCTGCCCGGGGCCTACCGGGACATGGCGGACGCGCTGCGAGAGGCACACCCGCAGCTGAGCGAAGAACAGGCCGAGGCGATCGGCGAACTGTATTTCGTACTCGTCCAGGGCCTCGGCTTACTGCAAACCATCGCTCCGGACGCGAACCTCCCCGACGGCGACCGCCTGGCACAGGCGATCGCAGCACTGGTCGGGGTCGAGGATTAGTGCTCTGTGCCTGCGTGCGTGATCAGCGCTAAGTATTCCCCGAATGACTTCGTCAGAGCGTCCAGCGCCGCCTTTCCTTTGACGTCGGTCGCTGCCGAGGGGCGTCCGATAATCCCGCTGGATGTGTATGCCGACATGCCGAGCAGCTGGAGATGCGCACGATCGGACGCCTCGTGATCCGCGTGCCGGAACGATGGCCGCACCAGGTCAGGTCTGGCGTGCAGCAGAATCGACGTTTCGAGTTCGCCACCGTGCATGTCATCGTGTGAGCTGGTGTCCATTCCGGCGGCCTCCCGGGCTCGGTTCCAGTCCTCTCGGCCGGGATAGACCACGACGTTGCGGCCGGTGGTGTTGGCCTCTTGGCTTGAGTTTTAACCTCTGAGCTGGGTTTTTATCCTGTTCGGCGGGGTCGTGGCCCGGGGGGGGGTTTGGATGGCTTCTGGTTGCTGGGTGTTTTGATGTGCACGTCGTAGCGGGGTGCTGGACGCTGGTTGCGGTGGCCGGCTGGTCGACCGG